>NZ_BAAAIZ010000032.1:0-16227 GCF_039526425.1 Streptomyces thermospinosisporus | reverse complement strand
AGCCCGACCGCTCGGGACTCCTGGCGACCACCGGCCGCGTGCGCACCGAGCCGGAAGCCGAGCCGCCTGGGGTAGACATGGAGCACACACTCATCAGCCGGGACACACCTGCCGGAGAGCGAGGCGATCATGCCACCCCGCACCCACCCCCTGGTGATCAGAGACGGCGGTCCCGGCGACCTTGACGCCGTGCTCTCCTTGCTCGACGGCTGGGTGTATTGATCACGAGCGTTGTTGAGCCTGTCGGGCTTGATCATGCGAAGACCTCCGGTACGCCTGGCCGGCGCCTTCGTCGACGTGCTCAGCCGGACCGCCGCCCGCCAGCTGGGCTGACCGCGACCCGTCCGCTCACCCGGACCGGCTCAGTCGATCAGCCGATGCGCGCACACAGATCGTCGGTGGTGGCGTGCAGCAGCCGGACGTCCTTGTAGCCGGAGGCGCTGATGTCCAGCGTGTAGACCCCGTCCACGATGTACAGCCCGCGCGGCAGCGTGCCCTCACCGACACCCACCAGCACCGGCCCGTGCACCGTCCAGAACTGCGAGCCGTCGCTCCGGTACTCCACGAGGGCCGTGCCGCTCGCGTCGGCGTCGTAGTGCGCCCCGGTCTCGGTGTTGGTGACGCGTATGACCAGGTCGCCCTTGTAGGCGACCCGCTTCGGGGAGCCGTCGGCGTGGGTGCTCAGAACCCGCTGCACCACCTCGTCCACGACCGGCTCGCCGTGAACGGGGAAGTCGCAGCGGACACCGGCGGCGACGTCCCAGGGCGCGGTGGGAGCCGGCTCCCAGCCCGGTGTGCCCGGTGCGGTGCCGGCCGCCGCCGGGGTCGCACCGAGCAGCAGCGCGGTCAGCGCCAGCGGGGCGAGAGCGGTTCGTCGCATGATCTCCTCCTGAATGCACAGAGCTTGAACGACAACGGGCGGCAGTCTCCGCCCGGCTCCTGACCACCGTCTGACCGCATGCCCCCGTACACCGCGCACCGCACGCCCCGCCCGCTGCTAGGCTCCCGGCCCACCATGGAGTTCCAGCTGCTCGGTCCGTTCACCGCCCGCCACGACGGACGGCCGGTACCGCTCGCCCTGCGCCGCCAGGAACGGTGCCTGCTGGCAGTACTGCTCCTGGAAGCCGGCCACGCCGTCACCACCGAGCGCCTGATCGACCTGCTGTGGGACACCCGCCCGCCCGCATCCGCACGCGCCACCGTCCACACCTACGTCGGCCGCCTGCGCGCCGCCCTCGGACCGTACGGCGTCCGCGTCTCCACCCGCCACGACGGCTACGCCGTGGAACCGGGAACCTGCACCACCGACGCCCGGCGCTTCACCGAGCTCGCGAGCGCGGCGGCAGCGACGGGCGATCCGGCCGAGCGCATCCGCCACTACGACGACGCTCTCTCCCTCTGGACGGGCCCCCTGCTCGCCGACGTGGCCGACGACCGGCTCCGCAGCCGCCTGGGAGGAGAACTCACCGGACTACGGCTGTCCCTCACGGAACACCGCGCCCAGGCCCGGCTCGACATGGGCGAGGACGAGCGCGTCATCGCGGACCTGACCCCGGCGGTCGCCGAGCATCCCACCCGCGAAGCCCTCGTCGCCGCCCAGATGACCGCCCTGTACCGGACCGGCCGCCAGGCCGAGGCACTGCGGCTCTACGAGCGCACCCGCCGCCTGCTGGCCGCCGAACTCGCTGTGGAACCGGGCCGCGAACTGCACACCCTGCACGAACGCATCCTCCGCGGCGACCCCCGCCTGGACCGCCCCCCGGGCCCCGTCCACGCCGTGAGAGTCGACGACCAGTGGCTGCCGTGGAGCACCGGCGGACATCCGGCGCTGGAGTTCTGCAACACCTACGCCGGCTGGGGCACGCAGCCGCCGCTGCCGGGATCGGAGTGGCTGCGCCACTACGCCACCCTCGCCGTCTGGGCGGGACACCAGGACCTGATGGCACCCGGTCAGGTCACCCGGCTGCGCGACCAGGCAGCCGGCCGGCCCGACGACGCCACCGCCGTCCTGGACGACGCCCGCCGCTTCCGCACCGACCTCTACGCCTGCCTGACCGACCCTCAGAACGGCCACGCCTTCCGCGCGGTGGCCACACACGTGCAGGACGCCATCCGGTCGTCCTCCTTCATACGCGGCGAGGACGGCCTGGCCCGCTGGCAGCCGTCGCCATCAGCGTCCGGACTGCGTCTTCCCCTGCACGCCGTGGCCCTCGCCGCCGCCGAACTGCTGGCCGACCCCCGCCGGCTCACCGTCCGCGCCTGCCCCAGCCCGCACTGTGCATGGCTCTTCCTCGACACCTCCGGCCGCCGCAGATGGTGCAGCCTGGGAACCTGCGGCGCCGGACGCAACACCCCGGCCCCGGCCGGCCCTCGAGAAGCCGGAACCACCGCCCCCTGACTGCCGCGACCGCGACCGCGAAGGAAGCCCGGCCCACGATGGGGCCCGGCGAGCGAACAGGAGAGCGCCAGTCCACACGTCCGCTGTGAGAGCCCCGGCCCGACCGCCGAGCCCCCCGCATCAACAGAACGGCCGGAAGTCCTTGAAGTCCGGCACCGCCCGCGGATCGGGCAGCCGATAAGCACCCATCCGAGGCCGCCCACTGACCGGATCCGCACTCCCGCCGGCCAGAGCATCCGCCAGCGGGGCCCACCCCAGGTGACCCTCGAAATACGCCACAGCGGCAGCGACCGACGGCCACCAGACATCGTCGAGCACCACGACACCGCCCGGCCGGACGATCTCGCCCAGGAAATGAAGGTCGACGAACACGTTGTGAAAGAGGTGACTGCCGTCGACGAACGCCGCGTCCGCGACGAACCCCGCATCGGCCAGCCGGGCAAGAAAGCGCTGCGACGGCTCGGTCACCAGCTCCACGACGCCGTCCAGACCGGCGCTGCACAGCAGCTCCCACCCGACACCCTCGTACGCCGAGTACTGGAACGGGTCGATCACCACATGCCGCGGGCCCAGCGAACCGGAGCGCAGCAGCGCCTCACCGATCGCCAGCGCCGAGCTCGCATACGCGAGCCCGACCTCGACCACCGTGCCGACCCGCTCCTCCATCAGCAGGTCACGCACCAGATCACCATCACGCTCCGGCAGCGTGACCTCGGCAAAATCCGGACCGTCACCGGGACTCCGAGGCGGCCCGTACTCCGCCAGCCCACGACGCACAACCGCCACCCGATCCGCCCACTGGTCCCCCGCCCCGCCCGCTCCCACCATCGAATCCACCACCCACACCCCCCTGCCGGACGGAGGCCACGAAACACGATCACCCACGCCACCCACCACACCCGACCTAACGCTCAGCCACCACACCCTCACCCGCCCGCAACCTCGCACCCAGCAGTCCGCGGCGCACCCCTCGTCACCGCCGACTGCCCGGCCGGGCACGCCAAGTGACCGCGCCACGAAAATGCACCCGGCACCCGCCAGTGCGACGATGAAAGTCGAAAAACACGCTTCGTCGAAAGCACGTCCCGCCGCCCCGGCCCTGCCCTCGGCACCTCCGGCCACGGGAGGCTGAATGTCCTGGTGCCCCTCTCATGCCCGCCGCAGTACGCGGGCCGCACTCGCGGGCCTGCTGATGTGCGCCCTGACCTGCGCCGGAGCCGGCACCGTCGCGGCGGACACCAGCGGCCCCGACCCCGCGCCGGCCGCCACGACGAGCACCGCACCCGCCGACGAGGAGGTCAGCGGACTCGTCGACATCGGCGACGGACGCAAGATCTACGCGGCCTGCAAGGGCACAAACGCCCGCAGCGGCTCTCCGACCGTCGTCCTCATCGCCGGCAAGGGCAACGGCGCCGACGACTGGATGTCGATCCTGGACCCGGACGACCCCGCACACGACGCACCCGGCGACGACCTGCCGTGGCGGAACACCGGCATAGAGCGCAGCAGCGACTCGGTGTTCGATCAGGTCTCCCGCTCCACCCGGGTCTGCACCTACGACCGCCCCGACGTCCGCGTCAAGGGCCCCGACGTCTCCACCCCCAGGCCACAGCCCCACAGCATCGACGCCGACGTGAACGACCTCGGCGCGATGCTCACCGCCCTCGGCGAGCCAGGCCCCTACGTGCTCGTGGCCCACTCCTACGGCGGCCTGATCGCCACCCTCTACGCCCGCACGCACCCGCAGAACATCGCGGGCCTGGTGATGGTGGACGCCGTCACGGAACGCATGGCCGAGGTCGCCGGCGCAGAAGCCGTGAAGACGTGGGACGCGTCCAACGCGCAGACGTCACCGGAGTCGAGGGAAGGCGTGCACATCCTCGACGCCTTCCGCAAGATCAACGCCGCGCCGCCCCCACCGGCCGTTCCGGCCGTCGTACTCTCCGCGGACAAGCCATGGCGCACCGACCTCCTGCCCCCCGAGGCCAAGAAGGGCGAACAGGTCACCTTCGAGGACTGGCTGGTCTCCCAGCAGCGGCTGGCCGAGTCCCTCGATGCCCGCGAACACATCACGAACACCGACAGCGGCCACGACATCTACCTCTACCAGCCCCGCCTGGTCATCGACGCCATCTGCGACGTCGTCGCAGCAACGCCCTCACCCCCGGCCTCCTGACCGGCTCGTCCGTTCTCGCACCTCAGGCAGAGCCACGAGCACCGGCCGCGGGGGAGTGGGACATCAAAGCCGCGACTCGGTCGGCGCAAGCGGCAACCGTGCCGTCACCTCGAAGCCTCCCTCTGCGGTCGGCCCGGCATCGAAGTCCCCGCCGAGCAGATGACACCGCTCACGCATGCCCAGAATCCCGCGGCCGGGGCCCGTACCGGCCTGCCCACCCGTACCGGCCTGCCCGCCCGTACCGCTGGAGGACGGCCCGGAGACGGAGGCACCCAGCAGAGCCGGGCGGCGGCGGCCCTCGTCGGTGACACGGATCTCCAGATGATCGATCCCCGCGCTCACCGCGACCGTCACCCGGGTCGGACCGGTGTGCCGGATGACGTTGGTGATCGACTCCTGGAGGATGCGGTACGCGGCACTGTCCACCGCGCTCGGCAACGGCTCCGCGGGCGGCTCCACTTGCAGCGTGAGATCCAGTCCGGCCGCACGCGCCTCGGCGACCAGGTCGTCGAGCTGATCCAGCCCGGCGTGCGGCACGGGCTCGTCCTCACCGCCCCGGAGAACGCCGAGGATCGCACGCATCTCCCGCAGCGTCCGGGAACTCGTCTGCTCGATGGTCCGCAGAGCCTCGCGAGCCTGCTCAGGACGCTTGTCCAGCACGTGCGCCGTCACCCCGGACTGCACATTGATGATCGCGATCGCATGGGCGACCGTGTCATGCACCTCGCGCGCGATCCGCAGCCGCTCCGCGTCGACACGCGCACGCGCCTCCTCCTCGCGGGTCCGCTCCGCCAGTTCCGCACGCAGCTGCGCCTCGGCCGCGATGACCCGCCGGGACCGCACCGACTCGCCGAGAGCGATGCTCATGACCGACACACCGATGCGGAAGAACACCCAGCCGATGGCCTCGCGCGGCTCCACGTCGGCCGCCGCGTACAGCCATCCGGCCGCCAGGACCGCCGTGCCCGCGCCGGCGACGACCAGCGAGCGGCGGCCGTCCCCGTAGGCGGCGACGCTGTACAGGCTGACCAGCAGACCGAGCCAGCCGTACCCGTCCGGGAACTCGAGCCCGTAGTACACCAGGCTCGCGACCCCCGCCGTCACGAACGCCGCGACGGGCCACAGACGCCGCACGGCGACGACCAGTCCTCCCAGCACCAGCAGCGCGAAGCCGAGGTGACCGAGGTCGGCGAGAGAACGCTGTTCGGCTCCCCGAGCGGCGGCCAGAACGACCGTGCCCTGCACCTGCATCACGGTGACGAAGAGGGCGAGCAGCAGATCCTGGACCGGCACCCGCAGGGAGAACGACCCGGGGCGGAGTCTCATGCCGCGATGCTACTGGCCGGGTCCCCGCAGGACGTCCGCCCCACGGCGCGTCCCGCTACGCCGGAAAGCGCGTCGCCGCGCAGCCCCGTACGCCCGATTACGTAGATGCCGCCATCCCTCGCCCGAGGCCGGGGCCCTCCCCAGCGCGCCACGATCGCGGTGACGAGCGACGACCCCTCACCCGCCATGGCCCGCACCCCCCGTGACGGGATCCGGGCCGTCGCACCACCCGGCCCGACGACCGAGGAGCAGATCGATGACGACAACCGGGTCCCCACCTGCGGACGGAGCCCTGGCCGGCCTGGGACGCTCCTGCTTCCGCCGCCGTCGCCTGGTCCTCCTGACGTGGATCATCGGCGTGATCGCCGTCGCCTTCGTCGGCTTCGGCCACGGCGCCGCCCCCGACAACGACTTCTCCGGCGGCGGCTCGCAGTCGGCCAAGGCGCAGAAGCTGATGGCCCGGCACTTCCCGCAGGAGCAGGGCGACAGACTGACCCTGGCCATCCGGACCGACAGGGGCATCGACCACCCAGCCGTCCGGCAGAAGATCGAGAAAACCATCACCGCCCTCGCCGATTCGCCCGTCACCGGACCGGTGACCTCCCCCTACCAGGACGACACCCTGGTGACGGACGACCGCCGCATCGCCCGCACCACGATCCCGCTGAGCGCCAAGGAGGTCGAGAAGTCCGAGGTCAAGCCGCTGGTCGACCTGGTCAAGGACGCCTCCGACGACAACGTCACCCTCGCCCTCGGCGGCTACATGGCCGAGAAGGCCGAGACACCCCCGCAAGGACCCGTCGAGAGCGTGGGCATCGTGGCGGCAGCGGTGATCCTCTTCATCGCGTTCGGGTCCCTGGTGGCCATGGGGCTGCCGATCGTGACCGCTCTCCTCGCCATACTTGGCGGCCTCGCGCTGATCAAACTGGTCGGCCACCTCGTCCCCGCGCCGGACTTCACCGTGGCCTTCGGCGCGATGGTCGGGCTCGGAGTCGGCATCGACTACGCGCTGTTCATCGTGACCCGCTACAAGGACGCCCTCCGGGACGGCGACAACCCCGAGCACGCCACGGTCAAGGCCATCGCCACCGCCGGCCGAGCGGTGCTGTTCGCCGGCACCACGGTGGTCATCGCGCTGATGGGCCTGGTCGTCATGGGACAGCGGCTGATGACCGGAGTCGCCGCCGCCACCTCCGTCGCGGTGCTCGTCACCATGATCGGCGCGGTCACGCTGCTGCCCGCCCTCCTGGGCTTCACCGGCCACAGGATCAACGCGATGCGCCTGCCCCGCCGTACACCCCGGCGCGAGCAGCGGCCCGGCGCGGCACCCGGGTCCCGCCGCCCCGCCTTCGCCGAGCGCTGGGCCGGCGTGGTGCAGCGCAGGCCGCTGACCGCGGCACTGCTCGCCGGCACCAGCCTCCTCGTCCTGTCCGTTCCCGTCCTGTCGATGCGGCTGAGCCAGCCCGACGCCAGCGTGCAGCCCCACGACAGGAGCAGCTACATCGCCTACGACATCCTGTCCGACGGCTTCGGCCCGGGATACGGAGCCCCCCTCGTCTTCGCCGCCGAAACCGGCCCCGGCAACACCGACCTGCGTACCGTCGTCCACGCGGTCGCCCGCACCGACGGCATCGCCACCGTCACACCGCCGCGCACCAGCGAGGACGGACAGGCCGTCACCTTCACCGCCTTCCCCACCACCGGCTACCAGGACGAGGCCACCGCGAACCTGGTGCACGAGCTGCGCGACGACGTCCTGCCCCGCACCCCCGGAGGCGAGCACGTCCTCCTCGGCGGACCCAACGCGAGCACCATCGACGCCGCCGACGAGGCCGCATCCCGCCTGCCCCTGATGATCGCCGTCGTGATCGCCGTGTCCATGCTGCTGCTCATCGCACTGGTCCGGTCGCTCACCATCGCCGTGCAGGCCGCCGTGATGAACCTGCTGTCGATCGGCGCCGCCTACGGCGTCGTGGTGGCGGTCGTGCAATGGGGATGGCTCGGCCCCGCCCTCGGGTTCCCCACCGCCATGCCGGTCACCACCTGGGTGCCCATGATGATGTTCCCGGTGCTGTTCGGCCTGTCGATGGACTACCAGGTGTTCCTGATCTCCCGGGTCCGCGAGGAGTACCAGCGGACCGGCGACACGCGCCTCGCTGTCGCCCGGGGACTGGCGGGCACCGCCAGGGTCATCACCGCCGCCGCGGCCATCATGATCGCCGTCTTCACCACCTCACTGCTCGGCCACGACATCTCCGTCAAACAGGGAGGCCTGGGCATGGCGGTCGCCGTCCTCATCGACGCCACCGTCGTCCGCATGGTGCTCGTGCCCGCCGTGATGGAACTGTGCGGCAAGGCCAACTGGTGGATGCCCGGACGCCGGACACCGAAGACGACCGCCACCGAACCCCCCGCCGAGGTCGAGGAAGCGGTCAGAGTCTGACCCCCTCCGCCCCGGCCCCCATCACCACACCAATCCCACCCCGCCCCCGGCGCGCGCCACAATCGCCGACCTGCCGACCGACTCCCACCGCCCCGCACACGAAAGGAAATCCCATGTCCAGGCCCCTCCGCCGTTCCTTCCCCCGTTCCTTCCCTCGTTCCTTCACCCGCGCCTTCCCCCGTTCCTTCCCCCGTTCCTTCACCCGCGCCTTCCCCCTCTCCTTCCCCCTCTCGTTCCTCCGCCCGTTCCTCCGTTTGTCCCTCGCCGTACCGGCGGCCCTGCTCGCCCTCCCGGCACTCGCCTCCCCGGCAGCAGCCGCCCCGCTCCCGCTCGCCCAGGTCGACAGCGGCGGCGGCCGCGGCGTGTCCTTCGTGGCCCTCCTGCTGACCCTGACCGGCGTGGTCGCCGGCGTGCAGGCACTGCGCACAGCCCGCCGCGCCAGCAGCCGAAAGGGGCCAGGCACAGCCTTCGCCGCCCTGGGGCTCGGCCTCGCCGGCTCCGTCGTCGGCGGTGTCGTGCTCGCCGGGTCCGACGCTGCCGTCGGCACCGGCAACGGTCAGGGCGGCGCCATGATCGCCGTGGCGCTGGGAGCAGCAGCCATACTCACCGGCACCCTCGCGCTGCTCCGCGCACGCCGCACCGCCTGACCGTTCTCGCACCGCAACCCGGCTCCCGACCCCGCCCCGGCCGCCACACACGCGGCGACCGGGGCGGCGTCGTTCACCCCATGCTCCCCACTAACTCCGCTCTGCCGGAGTGAACAGCTCGACGAGATTGCCCGCCGGGTCGGCCACCAGGAACTGGCGCCCGCCGGGCCCCGAGACGATGTCGCTGCGCATCACCACCCCCGCCCGCTCAAGCCGTTCCCGCTCGGCCTCCAGATCGTCGACGATCAGATGAATGCGATTGCGCCCGGCGACGGCAGCGTCCCCGGGCGTGGCGCGCGCCCCCGAGCTGGTCGGACCGGACAGCAGCAGCCGCAGCGTCCCGCGTACGACGTCGGCGAACGCCGGCGGGAAGGCGTTGAGCACCATGAAGCCGAGATGAGTGGTGTAGAAGTCGATCGCGTCCTGCACGTCGTCGACGATGTAGCGGACGCTCGCCAGGCCGCCCTCGCTGTCGGGACCGGACATGCGGATCTCCTCACGGCGACTGTCGGCCGAATGCACGGCGAGCAAAAAAGCGCCCGCCCCTTTACGGCCCTCTTGTCCGCCGGAGCATAGGCCCCGACCACTCGGTGCGCGCCACGCCATTCGGCAACGACAGGCCAAAATCCCGTGAACGGACCATGCACCCCCGGGCGAGGGCCGGGCCACCGCCGCCGATCGCCACGGAAGCCCCGCCCGACACGCCCGCGACCTCAAGGACTGACGAGCCCCGTGCGATAGGCGATCACGACCAGCTGCGCGCGGTCCCGCGCCCCCAGCTTCGCCATCGCATGGCTGACATGGGTCCGCGCCGTGGCCGGGCTCAGACACAGCTCGGCACCGATCTCGTCATTGCTCAGCCCCTGACCCACCAGCGCCAGCACCTCACGCTCACGCTGAGTCAGCACCGACAGCCGCTCCTCGGCGGCCCGCGCGGCGACCCGCTGTGCGGTGAACTGCCCGATCAGACGCCGGGTGATCCGCGGAGCGAGCAGCGCGTCCCCGGCGGCCACGACCCGGATGGCATGGAGCAACTCGGCCGGCCCGGCGTCCTTCAGCAGGAAACCGCTGGCACCGGCCTGCAGCGCCTCGAAGACGTACGCATCCGTCTCGTACGTGGTGAGGATCAGCACCCGCACATGATTCAGGCCGGGCGTCTTGACGATCTGCTCGGTCGCCTGGATCCCGTCCAGCTTCGGCATGCGGATGTCCATGAGCACGACGTCCGGCCGGGTCGCACGCGCCTGCTCCACGGTCTCGGCACCGTTGGTGGCTTCCCCGACGACCTCGATGTCGTCCTCGACGTCGATCAGCACCTTGAACCCGGACCGGACAAGATGCTCGTCATCGGCGAGCAGAACCTTGATCGGGGCGCGGCCGAGCGAGGACGGATCTGCTGCGCTCATGCCCGGATCATACTGCCGGGACCTGCGCCGCCACGTACACACCGCATCGTGACCGCCTACGACGAGAAGCGCGCCCATCAGACTGCGCCTACGCGCATGTGCGTAGGCACCCAACGACCGCTCGGGTGGGTGTGTGGTTGTTGGTGTGTTGAACCAGGTGGGTTCGTGGCGGTGCCGGCGGGCCCGGTGCCTGGCCTTTCCGAATATGCTGCAGCCCTGGGTGGGCCCGTTCTGCCTGTAGGACCCCAATGCGTCCGGGGCTACCGTAAGTTCCTGGCGTTCTTCCCGGTCGCCCCTTCCCGGCGGGTCGTCTCCGCTCTTGATGTGCCGCTCTGGCGGCCGTGGTCTGGAACCTCGACGATGACGAGCCTGGAAGGAGGTCAGGGCTTACCGCGGACAGCTCGTGCGGGAACGCGGGTTCTTCGTCGACGAGCACGACGAGCGGTTCTGCGGGCGGCCGTTCTACCCGCTGCGAGCACTGAAATCCGCCCACTCCCCCGCGTCCGCGGAAACGGCGGTGCCTCCTGCGGGTCATCGCCGCAGCCAAGAGCCGTGCCCCCGGGACCCGGGTCACGGCTCTTTCCGCCTGCCCGGCCGCTGCGGCCCGCTGCGACCCCGATGGCGCGGGCGCGGGGCTGGAGCCGGGGAGCGGGCCACCGGAAAAAGGGGGACCGCGCCCGGTTACGATCGCCCTGCGGGCGCCGTTCACGCCCACCGAGCAGGCCGGCCGGGCCGGTCCCGGCAGATGACCAAGGCCTGCACAACTCCACGACTCCACACCGTCGCGGCGCCGCCGCCCACTTCGGTTCCCGCCGCATCCCCCAGCCGCCTCGACCCGAACCGGCCCCGCCTCCGCCCCTGACCCCGATCCCGGTTGCTGCCCCGATGACTGCCGACTTCTGCCGTTCCTTGAGTGCCCTGCTCGATGCCGTGTCCGCTGTTGCGGACGAGGACTTCGACCGGCCCTCCGGCTGCCGTGGCTGGCGGGTGCGGGATCTGGTGTGCCATCTGGTCATCGACGCGCAGGATGTCCTGATCACTCTCGTCACCCCGGCCGGCAGCGAACCGACGGCGGACGCGACCACCTACGGGGACCTCGTCGGGCCGCCGAACGGGGAGGACCCGCTGGACGCGCTGATTCCGCGTCTGGCTGCAGCCTATGGCGACCCCCGCGCTGCTGAAGTTCCACCTGGACGATGTGGGTTCGGCGGCCGGGCGGGCAGCCGAACTGGCCGATCCGGCCGCCCGCGTGCGTACCAAAGACAAGGTGCTGACCGCCCGGGACTACCTGTCGGCGTATGTCCTGGAGTGGACGCTGCACCACCTGGACCTGATCGCCCACCTGCCCTGCGTTCCCCGCCCGCCCGCCGAGACCCTGGCGGCGGCGCGCTGTGCGCTGGAGCGGATCGCGGGCGACCCCTTCCCCGGTGCTCTTTCCGACACGGACGCCCTGCTGATCGGCACGGGCCGGCGTGCGCCCACCGCGGGCGAGACCGCGATGCTGGGAGCGGGTGCCCTGACCGGATGGCTGCCGCTGGTCCTGGGCTGACCGGGCAACGGCGGCGGCCCGGGGACCGGTGAAACCGCCGCCGTCCTCGCGGTCGCGGGACGATGCGTCTTTGCAGATCCGCACCGCCCCCTGCGAGGGATGCTTCTTCTTGATGTCCGGCCTGTCCGATGCGGGCGGCTGGAATGTCAGCAGCATTCACGCGGAGCGGAGCGGAGTGCGGGCGGAGCGGATGGGAGACTGCGCCCGCTGATCCGCTTGCACCACACGCCCTTCCCGGTGCCCCTGCTCCCTCGCGCACCGTTTTCGTTCACTGACCGTGACAGCGGAGCAGCGCGCGCCCTCGGCTCTGCTCGACGTCCCGTGCTCTGCGGAGCCGGGGGAGTGCGCCCGCGTACCGGGGCCCCGCAGGCGGGGCACGGGCCGGCCGGGTTGAGTACGGATTGCTCATCCGCAGCGTCCCCGCCCCGACCTGCCCTGCCTACGGTCTCGGTCGGCATCCGGCAATGCACATACAGTTCGCCGAGGCCCCGGTCGGCACCACGACACCATGGCGCGCGGTCAGTGCCGTATCCAGGAGCCACCCCTAGGAGTGCGTGTCGGCCATTGGCCCATGGTCGAGACAGGCCGGAATCCAGGTAAGGGGGTTCGCGCTGCTGCAGCTTGCAGCGAGGCCTGTTGCAGTGAGCAGCTCCAGCATCTCACCGCTCAAGCACTCAAGGTGGTGTACGTCCGGGCCGGCGGCCGCCGCGCCGGGAGCTGGAGGAGATCCGGTTCGTCGACATCGAGCACTTCGCCTTCGACCTGTGAGCGGCGACCGTGCTGGGCCGGTTGCCTGACCCTGCTGAGCCGGAGCAGGATAGCTGTCACATAGGCAGGCTTGTTGTCACCTGCGAGGTTTGACGCCGGAAGGTCGTTCTCTCAACTCTTGACGGCTTCCGCGATCTGCTGGGCGGCCTGGGCGGGGCTGAGATGCGTGGTGTCGACGACCTCGGCTTCGGCGTGCAGCCACGTGCGGGCCGCTTCGGCGTAGGGCTCGAGGTATTGGAGACGGAATGGGGAGTTGGGGCCAAGAACGGTGTCGCCCGCGATGCGCCCGCGGAGGGTGTCCTGGTCGGCATGGAGGACGAAGTGCCGGACGTGAATGGCGTGCCGGGCAAAGCCCGAGCTGATCTCGCGCCAGTACTGCTCGACCAGGACCGTCATGGGCATCACCAGGGTGCCGCCGGTGTAGTCGAGGACGCGTCGGGCGGTCTCTACTACGAGTGGTCGCCACGGCGGCCAGTGCTGGAAGTTGTCCGTCGCGGGCAGCCCTGGCGTGATGTCCATGAGTGTTTCGCCGACCTTCTCGGCGTCGAACACCCGTGAGTCCGGGATCAGCTGCTGCACGAGCGCACTGGTCGTCGTCTTGCCTGCGCCATGGGTGCCGTTGAGCCATACGATCATGGACTGGACGCTAGCCTCGTGCGGGCCGCGGGGACAGGCAGAGTAGGAAATCCGGCATGGCTTCGGCGTCTCTCAGAGTGGTGTCAACCACCAAGATCAGGTGCTGTCTATCCCGAAAGGTTGCGGTCGATCGTAGTGGCCAACTGCTCGGCGTGGGTGTCGAGCAGCGGCTTGAGGGCTCGGTAGTAGGGGAGGCCGTCCCGTGTGTCAGTCTGCCTGAGCCAGTGGCAGCAAACTCCACGACTTCGAGCTGGCGCTCGACGCCATCACGGACGAACTCCACAAACCGCTGCTCTTCATCTTCCAGCGCAAGGACCAGATCTGTGAGCCGATGACGGACTTTCATGCCTGTGCTCCACACCAGGGAACACAGCGCCAGGGAATTGGACAGCCACAGCACCCACGCAAGCCATCGCGCAGGACCGTGGCCATCTATAGCTGCCCACAAAGCAGTCAGCGACAAGGCGACTGCCATCAGAGCCGACACGAAGACCCAGCTTTCCAGCTCGCTACGTGACCGCCGGAGCAGCTCCCGCCGAGGAAGGACCCAACCCACGGTTAAGGATCTGGCCTCTCTCCTCCACCTCGCTGGCCCTGCGCAAGAGCAGACCCTTGATTCGCCCTTGGGCAACGGCGATCTCGACGGCTCCGATCAAGAGAAGAGCTCCCGAGACCGCAGAGCTGATCGCAGCGTAGTCGTCGGACATTCGTAGCTGTTCGCCCTTGAACCACCAGAACGCCAAAGGAAAGCCGAAGACCAGGACCATACATGTCAGAGCGCATGTCAGTGCGACCGTCTTGCCGTCATCAACCAGATGGGGCTTGAGCTCGTCGAAATCGCTCACGTCACACTCCAGTGAGACCAACAAAGGAGCGGCATCCTCTCATGGCCCCAACCGACTCGCGTCCAAAGGGGGCGATACCTGGAGCCGATACGCCCCGGGTGATCACACATAGTGACCGATCGGCTCGGCTCTCCGGGCAACTGGCGACAGTTGAATAGGCGAGCCCGCCAGTATCAGTCCCCGCCCCCGCCCCCGCCCGGTCACGAGTGACGGTCATGCCCTTCGAGCGCCGAGGTGAGAGTTCCGCTTCGGCTCGGGCGCTCACCGTCCACCATGGCACTGTGGGATCGGCCGACAGCCCGCATCCCCGAGTGCCCATCTCGTTGGAGCTGCCGGGTACATGACTTGATGTCCGGTTCGGATTTCCGGGAGGGGCAAGCGAGCTCGCCGCGGCGTTGCCGGGCGACTCCAGCAGCGCCTTGCGGGTGATCCGGACCTCCTCCGCGGGCCGGGCCGAGCTCGCCCACGGGCACGCGGCCGTCTGCCCCCTCCTCGAGCACACCAGGCACTTCAGCCGAGATGGACAGCTCAGCGTATCGGTTCCACTCCGGAACGTGAGCATGATCACGCGGAGGTTTCTTGCAAATGTAAGTCCCAGAAGGGGAGCATAAGCAGGCCCACAGAAGATATACAGAAACAACAGAATCGAAGGGTGAAGACGTGCGTGCTACGTATTCCCGCAAGCCCCCCGCGACGTTCATCACGGCAGCAGGAGCTACTCTCCTGCTAGCCGCACCCATACCCGCGAACGCATCCACCGAATTGCCTGCAGCGGTCTCAGCGGGCGCGTCAAATCCCTGCAAGTCGAAGCACTATTCAAAGGTCGCCTACACCTTCTGGATCGGCCCGAGCAAGATGCCCTGCGCTGCGGAACGAAGTCTTCGGCTACAACCACATAGTTGAGCGTGGATGTTGGAGCAACAGCTTCAAGAACAAGATCAGCGACACACTCTTCAACGGCTACGAGAAGTCTCCTGGGGTGTACTACCGGTACAAGGTGGGCACCGGCTGCTCCTCGAAGCCGAGGAAGAACTTCAAGGTGGTCGTCGACAAGGGCCCCCTTGGAGGGAAGCCGGGGGGTCTGACGCCCCAGGGAATCATCACGGCCACGGTAGAGCACACAACCCCGGCCGTAGCTGCAGCTTCAGCAAGCGCAGCGGCAAAGTGCTGAAAGGGTCCATATGGCCACCCCGGAGCAAGTAAGGGAAGCGCTCACCCGAAAGCTTTCAGGACTGCAGAGCGAGGGAGGAGGAACCTCTCTTGATGTCCTTGATGTGAAGGTGCAGTCCGTTTTCTCTGAATTGCTCCTGAAAATCCGGGTCAGCGTCTCAGGGCAGCTCTGGGAAGTCTCACTTGATTACCAGGGTCATGAAGCGAGTCTGGTGAGCGGAGACCTCTCCGAGGACACCCTGAATTACCTCGGGTTCCTGGTGCGCACCTACCTGTTCGAGTGGTGGCACACCAAGGACACGGAGAAGTCTTCAGCGCGTATGGGGAAGAGACTGCACTGAGAAGCCATCCGCTTATCGATCACGTGGGCTGGCCTGGTCGAACAGGGTTCCTGTTCGGCTGATGGCGCGAGAGCCGGCGCACGACAGCAGGGCCTTTTGGTAGTTGCCGCAGTCTTTCGCGCTTGCGTGTGTGGAGTCCAACGCGCAGTCCCTGTCGTGTGACTGCCTCGCGCACAGGTTCGGCAACGCGGCGGACGGGCCGGAGCACGTGCGGTGATACGCCTCCGACATGACGGAGGCGGAGTGGCAGGTCATCCGGCCGTTGCTGCCCATTCCGGCATGGTTTCAGGGGCGGGCGGGCGGCCGGAGGGCTACTGCCACCGCGTGATGTTGGACGCGGTCCGCTATGTGGCCGACAACGGCGTCAAGTGGGCCAACCTGCCAGCGGATTTCCCGCCGTACCGGCGTGTGCATGCCTTTGCCCGCCATTGGCAGGTGACGGGGCTGCTCGCCGAGCTCCACCTTCCAGCGCGCAGCATCGGTGATTTGGAAGGCCGCGGGCGGAGCGGGCCACCAGCCGTT
>NZ_BAAAIZ010000031.1:0-30161 GCF_039526425.1 Streptomyces thermospinosisporus | reverse complement strand
TGGCCGCCACGGTTGGGCGGCGGGTCGAGCCCCGGCAGCGAGCGGTTGACGGCGCGCGGTAAACCGTTAGAGGCGGGATGGTGGAGCACCATCGCTGCCGACGAGCGGCGCTCCGTTGACACCCGGCCGACGGCGCTCCAGCCGGCAGCGCGCGGCGAACCGCCGGCAGCGGCCCAGCGGCGTACGGCCTGGCCGCCGGCCGGCGGCGCACGGCCGACGGCGCGCGGTTAGCGGCGCGCGGTTAGCGGCGGTTCGATTCGAGTCGGGCCCCCGGCCCGGCCAGGGGGGCGGGCCCCGGCCCTGGGCCCGACCCGCCCAGTCACTCCGCAGGATGCGGCTGGTTGAGGTACGGGTCGGCGGCCGCCTTGCGCAGGCTGTCCCAGGCCTCGTCGTTGGCCAGGGCGAGATTGCAGTGCGGGCCGGGGTCGCGGTAGTTCCACTGCAGGGCCGCCTTGACCCCGTCGAGCCGCTTCAGCACCCCCGGCACCTCGGCGTACCACTCGGCCTGCCGTTCGGGACGGGACGTGTCGTTGGCCGTGCCGAACTCGGAGAGCATCAGCGGTTTGCGGTCGGAGATGTTCTCGCGGATCCAGGCGTGGGTGGCCGTCTGGGTCCGGGCGAAGCTCTGCCAGCCGGTGTTGTGGCAGCGGAAGTAGTTGTACTGGTTGTAGCCGATCCAGTCGACGTAGGCATCCCCCGGGTACATCTGCCGGAACAGCTCGGCGTGGCCGAGGTATCCGGTGATGATCCACGTCCACACCACGTTGTCGGCGCCCAGCTCGCGGAACCGGTCGTGGATGTGCCGGTAGGCATCCACGTACTCGGCGGGGGTGCCGTTGTCCGGGGTGCGGGTGTCCATCTCCAGGTCGAAGGAGAGGAAGACCTTCCTTCCGGTGCGGTCGCCGTACGCCTTGATGCGGCGGGCCTGGACGTCGATGACGGACGCGTCGAGCTCGCCGTCGGCGATCTGCTTCCACGTGGGCTGCTGCTTCCTGCTGCCGCCCCACCGCTTGCTCTCCCAGGACAGCAGCAGCATGCGGTCCTCGCCGACGCGCTGCTCCTCCTGGGTGAGCAACTGCCCCTCCCGGCGGCTGCCCCGGGGCAGGGACATGTCGTGGTACGTGTACACGATGTCGAGCTTGCGGCCCACCCGCTTCTCGTAGGCCGTCACCTTCTCCTCCAGGTCGGCGCGTTCGTGCGGGACGAACGCGCCGAACCAGGCCCCGCACGGCGGTTCCAGCAGCTCGGTGGGCCGGCACCCCTCGCCCATCGCGGACGGCTCCGGTCCGGACCCGGAGGGCCCCGAGGCCTCCCGCACCACCAGTGCGCCGGCCAGGACCGCGCCGGCCACCGCGACGGAGGTGATCAGCAGCCGCCGGCGCCGGGACGCCGGCCCCTTCGGCAGGGCCGGTGCGTCCTCGGCGTCCGTCCTGCGGTGCCGGCCTTCGGCGTCACGCCCGAGAAACCGGAGAGACCTGAAAGACCGAAAGGGACGCAAGGAGCGAAAGGGACGAGCAAACCTCACAGAGCGGAACCCTTTCCTGTCCTGGGCGTACTCGGCGTCGGCGGCGAGGCCCGCAGCCGCGGGCAGAACGCGGCGAGCGTGGTGAGCACGGTGAGGGCGAGCAGCACCCGCTGCGCGGTGAAGGTGTGGGTGGCGAACAGGACGGTCGCCACGATCATCACCGCGCCGACGCTGACGAAGACGATCAGCATCAGCCGCTCCAGCAGATCGGAGCGGCGGGCGAAGCCGGGGTCACGCCGCTCCACGGGGCCCTGCGCGGGCCGCACCCGCAGCGCGGGCGCGCAGAGTCCCACCAGGGCAGCGCCCGGCCCCGTCGCCAGGAAGACAGCGACCGCGGCGCCGCGCAGCGGCGATCCGCCGGGCAGGGCGAGCGCGGCGAGCGCCAGCCAGCCGCCGAACGGCGGCAGCATCCGCACCACCAGTTCCTGCGGGGTCATCGCGCCGCACCTCCTTCCTGACGCAGTTGGTAGACGCTTCCGGCGCTGTTCTCGGCCACCAGCCGGAACCGCGGCGAGCCGGCCACCGACTTCCGTATGCGCTCCAGCTGCGCCCCGTCGAGCTGTCCGTTCATCTCCGAGTTGGCCACCTGGCCCTGGGTGAACAGGAAGTAGGCGCGGCCGGGACGCTCCACGCCCCGCATGTCGCGGGCGAGCGTGGCGGCCGGGTCCTCGACGATCGCGTCGACGTGCCGCCGGTCGTCCTCCAGGAACCAGTAGTGGTCGACGCTGCCGTACGAGGCGTACGCCAGCGGGTAGTTGCGGTTGGCGGCGACGACCAGGGAGCCCTCGGTGGCCTCGTCGAACACCCGCTGGACCAGCTCCACCTCCTCGGGCGGGAAGTAGTTGATCCGGTCCTTGCCCGAGTAGCTCGGCACGAACGCCAGGGTGAGCGCCAGCAGCGCGACCAGCGGACCGCCCACCACCAGGGCCCGCCGCCGCGGCGCGGCGGCGCGTACGGTCTCCTGCTCGCGGGCCTCGCCGGCCAGGGTGCGCACCTTCGGCAGCAGCGCCGCCGCGGCGAAGAACGCCACCCCGGGCAGCATGAACATCAGCACCCGGAAGATCATTTCGCTGCCGTAGCTGTTCGCCACGAGCATCGGCAGCGGCGCCACCGCGATCAGCAGCAGCGGCAGCGCCCGGTGCCGCAGCACCCGTTGCCGCCACACGCCCGCCGCCCCGAGCAGCAGCACCGAGCCGGACAGCAGCCGCGCCGCCCACGAGGTCGCCACCGCTCCGGTGCCGGTCGGGGTGGTGCCGTAGCCGGTGGACACATTGGCGCCCACGTCACCGACGGAGCGCAGCATCTCCGGCAGCGCGGCGGACAGGAAGGGCAGCGCGGCCGTCAGACACCAGGCCAGGAAGATGCTCACCACGGTGACCAGCGGCACCCAGTCCCGGTAGCGGCGCAGCAGGCACAGCACCAGCAGGGTGGCGGCCAGCATGGCGGGGGTGAGCTGGTGGGAGATGACGGCGGTCACCGCCATCACGGCGATCGCCGCCGTCCACAGCGCCTGCCCGCGCCGGTCGCCGGCTCCGCCGGCGCGGCCGTAGCGGCGCAGCACCACGGCGAGGACCCCGAGGTGCAGGGCGAACGCCACCGACTGCGGCGAGAAGTAGTCCTGCCCCACCCAGTTGGCCACGTAGAACAGCCACACCGCGGTCCAGATCAGCCGCCGGTCCTCGGTGAAGGTGCGGTAGATCAGCAGCAGCGGCAGCAGCAGCATCAGGCTGGAGACCAGCGGCCACCAGGCCATGTACATCGCGGCCGAGTCCACGCCAAGGAGCCGCACCAGCGCCGCCTGCGCGGCGAAGAAGCCCGGCCACTGGTCGTACACCGCCATGTCGCCCACCTGGTCGGCGCCCTGCAGTTCGCCGGCCGTCAGCAGGTGCTCGACGACGCCGTCGTGCTTCCACGCCCACGCGTACAGGGGCGTCGGGTAGAGCACGGCCTGGGTGGCCCGTTCCATCACCAGCAGCCCCAGCACATACGCGGCCGGCCAGACGCGGGAACGCTCCGGATCGCGCACGGTGAGCCAGAAGCCCGCGGTGAGCATGGCGAGACCGGCCCAGAAGCTGGGGTGGAGCGCGGTGACGAGCCCGAAGTCGTCGAGCCGCGACACATCCGTCTGCCGTACCGCGTACGCCCACAGGGCGAGCGCGAGCAGCAGCACCAGCGCGGGCCAGGCGGCGCGGGCGCGGCGCCAGGTCCAGGCGGGCGGCAGGTCGGACAGGTCCGTCACGGGCTCGGGGGCCGGGCTGGACGGCTCCGCGGACGGAGGTGTCCGGTCCGTGCTCGTCGTGGCGGACCCGCCGGGGACGACCGGCGACGCCGCACGGTCCGGCGGGGGTTCGGGCGCAGGTTCGGGCGCGGGTTCAGGCGTGGATCTCTCGCGTGGAGTGGTTGGCGGACGCACGGTGGTTCCCCCCTGCTGATTCGGCTCTTGACGCTTGATCAGTCCCTGGATCGTTCGTTCGGTCGCCGGCGGTCCGGCAGGGCTCCCGCCACGGCTCTCCCGGCGGCGCGGCCGAGCGGCAGGAGCAGGACGAGCACGGTGAGGAAGGCGAGCAGCAGCGGGGTGTGCGGCGCGAGCTCGTCCCGCCAGACCCAGCCGCCCACCGCGATCAGATACAGAACCCCCCAGCGCCCCGGCCACGACAGCCGCCCGCCCGCGCCGGCGAGCAGCAGCCACAGTGGGACGAGGCACAGCAGTGTGCAGAGGAGCGGCGCCCAGCGCAGCAGCGTTCCGGGCCCGTCCAGGCCGAGAGCCTCGGCGAGGGAGCCGGCCGTCCTCTCGTACAACGCACCGTCCAGCGGCGCCGGTTCCCGGCCGAGGGCGGCGGGTGCGGCGTGCAGGGCGAGCAGGGCGGAGCCCAGTGCGGCGCCGGTGAGCAGGGCGTCGGCCCGGGTGCACAGGGTGACCGAGGCGACGAACACGAGCAGCAGCACCGCCCCGGCGCTCAGGGCCGGCAGCGGCATCCCCTCCAGCAGCTCACGCCCGGCCAACTCCGCGTCACCGCCGCCTCGAAGCCACGGAAGATCCCGCACGGACCACCAGAAGACGAGGGTGGCGAGGCCGATGAGGGCCCACAGGAGACCCTTCAGCGGGCGGTCGGGGTCCTCGGCGGGCGGCGGCACGGGCGCTGCGGGGTGTGCGCTGCCGGGGCGATGGGTGGGGGCGCCGACGAGTGGTGGGAGCGGGGTGCCCGGCTGCGGGCCGACGGGCCCCTGCCGCCCGGCCCACGGTGGGCTGCCGGCCTCGGTGTTGCCTCGCCGCTCCGGCACGGGCGCGACTGACGGGTCGTCGGGTGGTGCTCCGGCGGGACTGCCGGCGGCGGGGGCGGATGGCAGGACGACGTCCCAGGGGGAACGAGGGTGCTCGGGCTCCTGCACGCCGGCGCGGAGTGCGGGGCGGGCGTCCCTGAGGGCCAGCGTCTCGTCCCGCGCGCCGGGCCGGGCGTCCTCGGCAGGCTGTTCCGCCCCGCGCGGGGGGCGTGGCTCGTCGTCCTCGTCGGGTTCCTCGTTCTCCACGGGCTCGTCGTTCTTGCCTGGCTCCTCAGGCGCGGCTCTCCCGTCCTGCTGGTCGGCGTCCGGCTCAGCAGACGCGCCGGCTGCCTCGCCGGCCTCATCCCTCGGTACGTCGTCGGCAAGCTCCGGGCGTTCACCGGTGCCGTCCGCCCCGTCCGCGCCCCCGTCCGCCGCCGAGCTGGCAGCCCCGGGCTTGCTCTTCTCCTGCCCACCGAGTGCAGGGGCGTCGTCGTCCGTTCCCCGCCCGGCCGATGCCGAGGGCCGCACGATGAACGCCACGGTGTCCGAGTGCAGGGCCTCGCGCTCGTAGCCGGGGTGGCCGATGATCAGCGTGACCGTGTCCTCGGTGTCCTCCTCGTACGCGGCCCGGCGGGCCCAGCCGGTGCCATATCCGGCGGTGGCGTTGAGCTTGGCCCAGCGGGTGCCGTAGGTGCCGTCGCCGGTCGAGGAGGCCCCCGCGGCGACAGGCAGCTCACCGGGGCGGGCGCGCAGCGCCGAGCGCAGGCCGAACACCGAGACGACGGCGACCAGCGTCATGCTGATCAGCACC
Source organism: Streptomyces thermospinosisporus (assembly GCF_039526425.1). Taxonomy (NCBI): domain Bacteria; kingdom Bacillati; phylum Actinomycetota; class Actinomycetes; order Kitasatosporales; family Streptomycetaceae; genus Streptomyces; species Streptomyces thermospinosisporus. Next base: position 24,561 of record NZ_BAAAIZ010000031.1, on the reverse strand, counting down.
GCCCAGCCGGCGCCCGCGATCCCCGCCGGGGTGAACAGCACCGCCGCGCTGCCCAGCACCAGGACGCACATGGCCCCCTGCAGGCCGGCCAGCACTCCCGTGCGCCCCTGCACGCGCAGCACGCCGATGTACAGCTCCACCACGACCCTGGGCAGCGCGCCGAGCGCGAGCAGCCGCAGCACCGTCGAACCGTGCTCGGCGTAGTCGGGGCTGAACGGCGTGAGGATCTGCGGTGCGAACAGCACCAAGGCCCCCACCACCGGCACCAGCAGCAGCGTCATGCGGCGCAGCGCCCCGTGCACTCCGTCGGCGAGCTGGCGCGGGTCGTGCGAGGCGTGGGCGGTGAGGGAGGAGGCCATGTTGATGGCCATGAACTCCATCGTGCCGCCGACGGTGTAGGCCACGTAGAAGTAGCCGTTCTCCGCGGAGCTGAAGCGGACGGCGACCATCACCGGAAGCAGGTTGATCATCGCCAGGCTGAACAGCGCACCCAGCGAGTCCCCGGCGAGGAACCGGCCCATGTCGCGCAGCCGGGGCGGCTCCCGGTCGCGGTCGGCGGCGGCCTGACGTGGGATCAGACGGCGGAAGATCAGCCAGCCGAGCGGGATCGTGGAGAAGGCGATCGCCACGGCCCAGGAGACGAAGATGCCGAGCACCGGCATCGCGCCGGCGAACACCACCAGCAGCACGAGCTTCCCGACGGAGAACACCGCGTTCCCGGCCGGCACCCACTCCGCCTTGCGCAGCCCCGTCAGCACCCCGTCCTGCAGCGTGAGCAGCGCCCAGGCCACGCACGCCGCGACGAACAGCGCGCCCGCGAGCGGGGTGCCGAGCGGTGCGTAGGAGGCGCCCCACTGGTCGAGGGTCAGCAGGAACACCCCGGCGGCCAGGGCGACGACCAGGGAACTCGCCCCGTACACGCCCCACACGAGGCGGGCGGTCTCGCGGCCGGCGCGCGGCACGAAGCGGACCACCGCGCCGATCATCGTGGTCGCCGTGATGCTGGCCAGCAGCCGCATCGCGGCGATCGCGGCCGATCCCTGGCCGACGGCGTCCTCCGAGTAGTAGCGGGCGGCCACCAGCCAGAAGCCGAGGCCGAGCACCGCGGAGACGCCGGTGCTGAGCATGAGGAAGTAGGCGTTCTTGAACAGGGAGTCCGAGCCGGATCCGCTCCCGGCAGGCGGGTGTCCGCCGCCGGTGTCGCGCACCGCGGCCCGCTCGTGCACCTGGGTCTCAGCCACGGGACGGTCCCAGCTCCCTCGTGGTCGCGTTCTCCTTGCCCTCGTTGCGCTGGATGTCCCCGTTGCCCTCGTTGCCCTCGTTGCCCTCGTTATCCTCGTTGTCCTCGTTGCTCTGGACGTCCTTGTTCTGCTTCCGGACCTTCTTCTCGTCCGGTGGTGAGCCGCCGGGCTCGCGGATGAGATGCTCCGGCGGCTCGGCGGGCGGCACTCCGGCCCGCTCCAGCGCCTCGATCGCCTCCCGCGCCCGCAGCGGGTCCACCGGCAGCGCGTGCCGGGCGAACCAGCGGGCGGCCTCCGGCTCGGGCGAGGGGTCGGTGAACTCCTTGCCCGCGTAGTCGTCCAGCGGCGGGTCGTAGAGGTAGCCGACGACGATGCCGTGCCGCGCCAGCGCGGCCGCCGCCGCGTCCCGGTCCGCCACGAACAGCGGCACCCGGAACAGCGGCTGGACCGAGCTGCCCTCGCGCGGCAGCGCCCACCGCGTGGACAGCAGCAGCCGCGTGCCCTCGCGGGCCGCGTCCAGCACCTGGTCCAGCCGCCCCAGCCGGCGTTCGATCCGCCGCAGCCGCAGGGCGCCGGAGGTCAGCCGGTAGTCGTGCATGTCGACGCGCACCCACGGGTCGTAGGCGTCCAGATCCGGGGCCGCCTCGGCCGCGCCGGCCAGCTCCCGGGGCCGCAGCGGCATCCGGATGTCCTCGCGTTCGGCCAGGCCCAGCAGCCGCAGGGTGGCCCAGGCGGCCCGGCGCAGCCCCAGCCGCCGCACGGCGGCCTCGGCGTAGGGGCGTACCAGGTAGGCGAGTTCGGCGGTGGTGCGGCGCGGGGCGAGCAGATCCGCGCAGGCGGCCCGCAGGGCGGCGGAGCGGTCCGGGTCGGCGAACGCGAGGATGCCTCCCGCCTGCGCATGGACGTGCTTGGACAGGCTGAACACGGAGGCGTCGCCCCACGCTCCGACCGGGCGTCCGCCGACCTCGCTGCCGATGGCGTGCGCCCCGTCCTCGAACAGCGGGATGCCCAGCGCGTCGCAGCGCTCCCGCAGTCGCGGCGCCGGGTCCGGATTGCCGTACAGATTGGTGGTCAGCACGGCCGACAGCGAACCCCACACCGCCTCGGGCACCGCATCGATGTCGATGGACGCGTCCAGCGGGTTCAACGGTGCCTGCACCGGGCGCAGTCCGGCCGCGAGCACCACGAAGAAGATGACGTCGTCGTTGACCGGCGACATCAGCACCCGGCCGCCAGGCGGGCACCAGTGGCGCAACGCCACGAACAGCCCGAACCTGCATGACGGCACGTACACGCATTCCCTGCCGAGCCGGCCGCGCATGGTCTCTGCCAGCCTGTTCGGCCGCGAGCCAGCACCAGCCGGGCCCGGACGGGCCTCACCGATGGCCATCCGCCCCCCTGGTGTGCCTTCGGAACCGCCCCCTCCCCGAGGCCTTCCGGCACCTGCCCAGAGTCGCCCCGTTCGCACCGCTCCGTCAAGATTGCATCCCCTGCTGTGGATAACTTCCGGTACGCAAGGGGAAGCGGCACACGTGCCCCGGCGTGCGTGTCGGCCCTGCTCAGCAGCCCCGTGCGCCCCCGCGCCACCACCCCGGCTCTGCCCAAGACCGCGTCGGCACCCGTAACGTTGGCACGGCCACGGTCTCGTGGAGCACCTGCGCAGACGAAAGTGAGGCAGCACCCGATGCCCCCCTTCGATGTCCCCGAGGGCGATCCCTTCGGCCCGCACAACCTGCCGTACGGCGTGTTCTCGCCCCCCGGCTCGTCGGAGCGGACCGTGGGAGTCCGGCTGGGCGACCATGTCCTCGACGCCGGCGCGGCGGCCCACGCCCTCGGCTCCCCGTACGCCTCCCTGCTCGCCCGCCCGACGCTCAACCCGCTGCTGGCGGCGGGCCGCACGGCATGGTCGGACGTGCGCAGGGCGATCACGGCCTGGGTGACCGTCCCGGCGCACCGGGAGACGGTCGAGCCGCTGTTCCACCCGCTGTCCGAGGTCACCCTGCACCTGCCGTTCGAGGTCGCGGACTATGTGGACTTCTACGCCTCGGAGAACCACGCCCGGAACGTCGGCAGGATGTTCCGTCCCGACGCGCCGGACTCGCTGACGCCCAACTGGAAGCACCTGCCGATCGGCTATCACGGCCGCTCCGGCACGGTCGTGGTGTCCGGCACCGACGTGGTCCGCCCCGCCGGCCAGCGCAAGGCGCCGACCGACCCCGCGCCGGTGTTCGGCCCGTCCGTCCGGCTGGACATCGAGGCCGAGGTCGGCTTCGTCGTCGGCGTGCCCTCCGAGATGGGCCGTCCGGTGCCGCTCGGCGCCTTCCGCGACCACGTCTTCGGGCTGTGCCTGCTCAACGACTGGTCCGCGCGGGACATCCAGGCCTGGGAGTACGTCCCGCTCGGCCCGTTCCTCGGCAAGTCCTTCGCCACCTCGGTGTCGGCCTGGATCACCCCGCTGGACGCCCTGGACGCGGCGCGGGTGGCGCCGCCGGAGCGCACCCACGAGCTGCTGCCCTACCTGGACGACTCGGACGAGGAGCCGGGCGGCTACGACCTGCGGATGTCCGTCAGCATCAACGGCCATGTCGTCGCCGAGCCTCCCTTCTCCACCATGTACTGGACGGCCGCCCAGCAGCTCGCCCACATGACCGTCAACGGCGCCTCGCTGCGCACCGGCGACCTCTACGGCTCCGGCACGGTGAGCGGCCCCACCGAGCGGGAGCGCGGCTCCCTGCTGGAGCTGACCTGGAACGGCCGTGACCCGCTGGAGCTGCCCGACGGCAAGCGGACCTTCCTGGAGGACGGCGACGTGGTCACGCTGTCCGCCTGGGCGCCCGGCCCGGACGGGGTCCGGGTGGGCCTCGGCGAGGTCACCGGCCGGATCGTCCCCGCGAGCTGACCGGCGAGCCGGCCGACGACCCGAGCGGCGATCCGAGCGGCGGCCGGCGACCCGAGCGGGCGTTCGCCGTCGCCGGACCCGCCCGGCTCGCGGCCGGCCGCTCCCGTCACCGGGGATCGCCGCCGACCCCTGCCTCGCACCGCCCGGCGCCGTCATACTGGGCGTCGGGCGGTGTGCCGCGTCCGTACCGTCCGGCACCGCCGCCCGCCCCCACGCACGAGCCGTGCCCCCCGCCACGGCTTGGCAGCCCGCACGACCCGAAGCCGCCCTTCCGACGAGATCCGGAGCCCGTGGCATGACCGTCTGCCTGCTCCTGCTGAGCGTGGTCGCCCTGACGGCCGCCGTGCCCGTCCCCCGTGTGCTGACCCGGGCGAGGTGGCCGGAACGGGAGCCGGTGGTGGCCCTGTGGGTGTGGCAGTGCCTGGTCGCCACCGTGCTGCTGTGCTGCGTGACCGCGCTGGCGCTGGGGGCCGCCGCCGTCTTCGGCACCGTCCGCGCCCAGCTGTTCGCCCCGGCGCCGCCCGCGGTGACCGCGGCCTACGATCTGTCCGCCGCCTCGCCCTGGGCGACCGTGCTGACCGTGCTGCTGGCGGCCGGGGCGGCCTGGACGACCGCGATGCTCGGGCGGGAACTGGTCGAGGCCCGCCGGCGCCGCGCCCGGGCGCGGGAGCATCTCCGGGAACGCGCCCCCGACCTCCCGGCCGGTCTGCCCGCCGCCCGCGGTCCGCTGCTGGTGCTGGAGGACGAGTACCCGGACGCCTGGTGGATGCCGGGCCACCCGCCGCAGCTGATCGTCACCACCGGCGCACTGCACCGCCTCACCGACCACCAGCTGGACGCGGTCCTCACCCATGAGCGCGGCCACGCCCGCGCCCACCACGACTGGCTGCTGCACCTGTCCACCGCGCTGGCCACCGGTTTCCCCCGCATCCCGCTGTTCGCGCACTTCTGCGACCAGACCCACCGCCTGGTCGAACTGGCCGCCGACGACACCGCCTCCCGCCGCTGCGGCCACCTCACCACGGCCCTGGCGCTCATCGAGCTCAACCAGCACCGCGGCGTGCTGTCCTGTGCCTCCAGTCACCGCCTGCTCGGCGAGCGCGTCGACCGCCTGCTGGAGCCGCCGCCCCGCCTCGACCGCCGCCGGCGCGCGCTGACGACGACCGCGGCGTCCCTGGTCCCGCTGCTGCCCCTGCTGATCACCTTCGCCCCGGGCCTGACGGCCCTGCCCTGACCGGCCTCGACCCGCGCACCTCGCCCGGGCTGAGCTGCGCCTGGCCGTGCCGGGAGTCACCAGTCGAGCTCGGGCTCAGGCTCCTCCTCCCCAGCGGGCCACATTCCGGCGTCCTCCGCCGCCGGGTCCGCCGCCCGGCCGGATCCTCCGGGGCCGCCCGTTGCATCGCCGGATGCCCCGGACAGGTCCCCACCTGGCGTCCCTGCCGTCCCCGCCGTCCCGGCCGTCCCGTCCTCCTCACCAACCGAAGGACCGCCCAGCCCTTCCAGCACCGCCAGGACGCCCTCCCCATACGTCGCCAGCTTCTTCTCGCCCACCCCGCTGATGCCGCCCAGCTCCGGCACGGACGTGGGCCACACCGTGACGATCTCCCGGAGCGTGGCGTCGTGGAAGATCACATACGCGGGGACGCCCTGCTCCCGGGCCTGCTCCGCCCGCCAGGCGCGCAGCGCCTCGAAGGCCGGGACCAGCGACTCGGGCAGCTCCGCCGCCGCGGCCTTCGCCTTGCGCTCGCCCCGCCCGGAACCCGACGCTCCCCCTCCCGACCGCGAGGCGGCCGGCTTCTTCGGGTCCCTGCGCAACGGCACCTTCCGGTCGCCGCGCAGCACCGCCCCGCTGGCCTCGGTGAGCACCAGCGTGCCGTACTCCCCCTCGACCGCGAGCAGCCCCTGGGCCAGCAACTGCCGCACCACACCGCGCCACTCCGCCTCGCCGAGCTCCTGCCCGATGCCGAACACGGAGAGCTGGTCGTGGTCGAACTGGATGACCTTGGCGGTGCGCCGGCCCAGCAGGATGTCGGTGATCTGCACCGCGCCGAACTTCTGCCCGCGCTCCCGGTGCAGCCGCACCACCGTGGACAGCACCTTCTGCGCCGCCACCGTGCCGTCCCAGGTCTCCGGCGGGTCGAGGCAGGTGTCGCAGTTGCCGCAGGACGGCGAGTCGGGGTCCTGGCCGAAGTAGACGAGCAGCTGGGCGCGCCGGCACTGGACGGTCTCGCACAGCGCGAGCATCGCGTCCAGGTGCTGGCTGGCCCGGCGCCGGAACGCCTCGTCGCCCTCGCCGAGCTGGATCAGCTTGCGCTGCTGTATGACGTCGTTGAGGCCGTAGGCCATCCAGGCCGTGGAGGGCAGCCCGTCGCGGCCCGCGCGCCCGGTCTCCTGGTAATAGCCCTCGACCGACTTGGGCAGGTCGAGGTGGGCGACGAACCGGACGTCGGGCTTGTCGATGCCCATGCCGAAGGCGATGGTCGCAACCACGACCAGCCCGTCCTCCCGCAGGAACCGCGCCTGGTGCTCGGCGCGCGTGGCCGCATCCAGCCCCGCGTGGTAGGGCACCGCCTCGATGCCGTTGCGGGTGAGGAACTCGGCCGTCTTCTCCACCGAGTTGCGCGACAGGCAGTACACGATGCCCGCGTCGCCCGCGTGCTCCTCGCGCAGGAAGTTCAGCAGCTGCTTCTTCGGGTCCGCCTTGGGCACGATCCGGTACTGGATGTTGGGCCGGTCGAAGCTCGCCACGAAGTGCCGGGCGCCCTCGAGACCGAGCCGCTCGGTGATCTCCCGGTGGGTGGCCCGGGTGGCCGTCGCCGTGAGCGCGATCCGGGGCACGTCCGGCCACCGCTCACCGAGCACGGACAGCATCAGGTAGTCGGGCCGGAAGTCGTGGCCCCACTGCGAGACGCAGTGCGCCTCGTCGATGGCGAACAGCGAGATCTTCCCGCGCGAGAGCAGCTCCAGCGTGGCGTCGAGCCGCAGCCGCTCCGGGGCCAGGTACAGCAGATCCAGCTCGCCGGCCAGGAACTCCGCCTCCACCACGCGCCGCTCGTCGAAGTCCTGCGTGGAGTTGATGAACCCGGCCCGCACGCCGAGCGCCCGCAGCGCGGTCACCTGGTCCTGCATGAGGGCGATCAGCGGGGAGACGACGACACCCGTACCCGGCCTGACCAGGGCCGGGATCTGATAGCACAGCGACTTGCCGGCCCCGGTGGGCATCAGGACGACCGCGTCGCCCCCGGCCACCACATGCTCGACGACGGCCTCCTGCTCGCCGCGGAAGGCCTCGTACCCGAAGACCCGGTGCAACGCCTGCAGCGCCTCACTCCGCGCCGCTGCCGTCTCCACCGTCTCTACCGTCTCTGCCATCCCGGCGACACCGCCCGTCCCACCCATCGTCTCGTCCCCGTACGTCGTCCCTCGACCACGCCGTCCACGATAGGCGTCCGCGACGACAGTCCCCCCAGTTATCCACAGGTCCCCGCCCGCGGCGCCCCGGTGTCCCCCACCCGCGCCTCACGTGCCTCACCGGTCTCCCCGCTCCCCGATCGATTGGCGCGACGCACCGGGGCCCGCCCTCCCGCAGGAGGACGGGCCCCGGTCCATGCACGACCCGGAGGTCGGTCAGCGCACGAACACCCCCGCGTCTCCGGCGAGGTCGAGGAAGTACTGGGGCGCCACGCCCAGTACCAGGGTCACCGCGACGCCGACCGCGATGGCCGTCATGGTCAGCGGGGAGGGGACCGCCACCGTCGGGCCCTCCGGCCTCGGTTCGCTGAAGAACATCAGGACGATCACGCGGATGTAGAAGAACGCCGCGATCGCCGAGGAGATCACACCGATCACCACCAGCGGGACCGCGCCGCCCTCGGCCGCCGCCTTGAACACCGCGAACTTGCCGGCGAAGCCGGAGGTCAGCGGGATGCCGGCGAAGGCCAGCAGGAAGACGGCGAACACCGCCGCGGTGAGCGGGGAGCGGCGTCCGAGGCCCGCCCACCGGGAGAGGTGGGTCGCCTCGCCGCCCGCGTCGCGCACCAGGGTGACCACCGCGAAGGCGCCGACGGTCACGAAGGAGTAGGCGGCCAGGTAGAAGAGGACCGAGGAGATGCCCGCCGGGTTGGCGGCGATCACACCGGCGAGGATGAAACCGGCGTGGGCGATCGACGAGTAGGCCAGCAGGCGCTTGATGTCGGTCTGGGTGATGGCGACGATCGCACCGGCGAGCATGGTGACGATCGCCACCGCCCACATCACCGGCCGCCAGTCCCAGCGCAGGCCCGGCAGGACGACGTAGAGGACGCGCAGCAGCGCGCCGAACGCCGCGACCTTGGTGGCCGCCGCCATGAAGCCGGTCACCGGCGTCGGGGCGCCCTGGTAGACGTCCGGGGTCCACATGTGGAACGGGACGGCGCCGACCTTGAACAGCAGGCCCATCACCAGCAGCGCGGCGCCGACCAGCAGCAGCGCGTCGTTGCCCATGGTGCCGGCGAGCGCCGGGGTGACGTCCTGCACGGTGCCGTCGACGACCTGCGCGATCGTGGCGTACGACACGGATCCCGCGTAGCCGTAGAGCAGGGCGATGCCGAACAGGGTGAACGCGGAGGCGAACGCGCCGAGCAGGAAGTACTTGACCGCGGCCTCCTGCGACATCAGCCGCTTGCGGCGGGCCAGCGCGCACAGCAGGTACAGCGGCAGGGAGAAGACCTCCAGCGCCACGAAGAGCGTCAGCAGGTCGTTGGCCGCCGGGAAGATCAGCATGCCGGCGACCGCGAACAGCAGCAGCGGGAACACCTCGGTGGTGGTGAACCCGGCCTTGACCGCCCGCTTCTCGGCGTCGCTGCCCGGCACGGCTCCGGCCTGGGCGGCGAAGGAGTCGACCCGGTTGCCGTGGGCCATGGGGTCCAGCCGCCGCTCGGCGAAGGTGAACAGGGCGACCAGGGCGGTCAGCAGGATCGTGCCCTGCAGGAACAGGGCCGGTCCGTCGACGGCGAGGGCGCCCATCGCCGCGATGCCGGCCTTGGTCGTGGCATATCCGTCGGCCGCGAGCGCCACCACCGCGGCGAACGCGGCGGCCAGCGACACGGTGGCGGTGAACATCTGAGCGTAGTAACGGGACTTGCGGGGGACGGCCGCCTCGATCAGCACCCCGACGACCGCCGCGCCGACGACGATCAGCGTGGGCGCGAGCTGCCCGTACTCGATCTTCGGTGCGTCGATCTTCGAGATCGGATCGGCCGCGGTGGCCGCCGTTGTCCACAGGCTGTGGACGGCTGTTGCGCTCACTTGGCCGCCTCCACCTCGGGCTGGGGGTCCTTCTGTTCGACGTCGGACATGGTCTGCTTCACCGCCGGGTTCACGATGTCCGTGACGGGCTTCGGGTAGACGCCCAGGAAGATCAGCAGCACCACCAGCGGCGCCACCACCGCGATCTCCCGCACCCTGAGGTCGGGCATCTTCGCGACCTCGGGCCTGACCGGGCCGGTCATCGTCCGCTGGTAGAGGACGAGGGTGTAGAGCGCGGCGAGGACGATGCCGAAGGTGGCGATGATGCCGATCACCGGGTACCGCGTGAAGGTGCCGACCAGGACCAGGAACTCACTGACGAACGGGGCGAGCCCCGGCAGGGAGAGGGTGGCCAGGCCGCCGATCAGGAAGGTGCCGGCGAGCACCGGGGCGACCTTCTGCACCCCGCCGTAGTCGGCGATGAGCCGCGAGCCGCGCCGGGAGATCAGGAAGCCGGCGATCAGCATCAGCACGGCCGTGGAGATGCCGTGGTTGACCATGTACAGCGTCGCCCCGGACTGGCCCTGGCTGGTCATCGCGAAGATGCCCATGATGATGAAGCCGAAGTGCGAGATCGACGCGTACGCGATCAGCCGCTTGATGTCGCGCTGGCCGACGGCGAGCAGCGCGCCGTAGATGATGCTGACCAGCGCCAGCACCAGGATCACCGGCGTCGCCCACTTGCTGGCCTCCGGGAAGAGCTGGAGGCAGAAGCGGAGCATCGCGAAGGTGCCCACCTTGTCGACGACCGCCGTGATGAGCACGGCCACCGGGGCGGTCGACTCCTGCATGGCGTTGGGCAGCCAGGTGTGCAGCGGCCACAGCGGCGCCTTCACCGCGAAGGCGAAGAAGAAGCCGAGGAACAGCCAGCGTTCGGTGCTGGTGGCCATGGTGAATTCGCCGCTCGCCCGGGCCTCGGCGATCTCGGTGAGGGAGAAGCTCCCCGCGACCACGTAGAGACCGATCACCGCGGCCAGCATGATCAGACCGCCGGCCAGGTTGTACAGGAGGAACTTCACCGCGGCGTAGGAGCGCTGGGTGGCCGCCTTCTCCTCGCCGTGCTCGTGGGCCCGGTCCCCGAAGCCGCCGATGAGGAAGTACATCGGGATCAGCATGGCTTCGAAGAAGATGTAGAAGAGGAAGACGTCGGTGGCCTCGAAGGAGAGGATCACCATCGCCTCGACGGCCAGGATCAGCGCGAAGAAGCCCTGGGTGGGCCGCCAGCGCCTGCTGCCCGTCTCCAGCGGGTCGGCGTCGTGCCAGCCCGCCAGGACGATGAACGGGATGAGCAGCGCGGTCAGCGCGATCAGCGCCACCGCGATGCCGTCCACGCCCAGTTCGTAGCGGACGCCGAAGTCGGCGATCCAGGAGTGGGACTCGGTGAGCTGGTAGCGCGCGCCGCCCGGGTCGAACCGCACCGCGACGACGATCGCGAGCACCAGGGTGGCGAGCGAGAAGAGCAGCGCGAGCCATTTGGCGGCGGTGCGCCGGGCGGCCGGCACGGCGGCCGTGGCGATCGCCCCGACGGCCGGGAGCGCCGCTGTCGCTGTCAGCAGAGGAAAGGACATCGGTATCAGACCGCCCTCATCAGCAGGGTCGCGGCGATCAGGACCGCCGCGCCGCCGAACATGGAGACCGCGTAGGACCGCGCGAAGCCGTTCTGCAGCCTGCGCATCCGCCCGGACAGGCCGCCCATCGCGGCTGCCGTGCCGTTGACGACGCCGTCGACCAGGGTGTGGTCGACGTAGACCAGGGAGCGGGTGAGGTGTTCGCCGCCGCGCACCAGGACCACGTGGTTGAAGTCGTCCTGGAGGAGGTCGCGGCGGGCGGCCCGGGTGAGCAGCGAGCCGCGCGGGGCGACGGCCGGGACCGGGCGGCGCCCGTACTGGCCCCAGGCGATGGCCACGCCGAGGACCATGACGGCGACCGTGGAGAGCGTCACCGTCAGGGCGCTGACCGGCGGGTGGCCGTGCTCGAACCCGGTGACGGGCTCCAGCCAGTTCACGAAGCGGTCGCCGATGCTGAAGAACGCACCGCCGAACACGGAGCCGACCGCGAGCACGATCATCGGGATCGTCATGACGCCGGGCGACTCGTGCGGGTGCGGCGGCTCGTACGTGCCGCCGGTCTGCGCGGCGGGCTCCATGTCGGGCGAGGCCGGCGACGGAGTCGGGGCGTTGCGCCAGCGCTCCTCGCCGAAGAACGTCATCAGCATCACGCGCGTCATGTAGTAGGCGGTGATGGCCGCGCCGAGCAGGGCGCAGGCGCCGAGGATCCAGCCCTCGGTGCCGCCCTTGGCGAACGCCGACTCGATGATCTTGTCCTTGGAGAAGAAGCCGGACAGACCCGGGAAGCCGATGATCGCCAGGTAGCCGAGGCCGAAGGTGATGAAGGTGACCGGCATGTACTTCCGCAGCCCGCCGTAGCGGCGCATGTCGACCTCGTCGTTCATCCCGTGCATCACGGAACCGGCGCCGAGGAAGAGCCCGGCCTTGAAGAAGCCGTGCGTCATCAGGTGCATGATCGCGAAGGCGTAGCCGATGGGGCCGAGGCCCGCGGCGAGCACCATGTAGCCGATCTGGGACATGGTGGATCCGGCGAGCGCCTTCTTGATGTCGTCCTTGGCGCAACCGACGATCGCACCGAAGAGCAGCGTGACCGCACCGACGATGGTGACGACGAGCTGGGCGTCCGGCGCGCCGTTGAAGACGGCCCCGGAGCGGACGATCAGGTAGACGCCCGCGGTCACCATGGTCGCGGCGTGGATCAGGGCCGAGACCGGGGTCGGGCCCTCCATGGCGTCGCCGAGCCAGGACTGCAGCGGCACCTGGGCGGACTTGCCGCAGGCCGCCAGCAGCAGCATCAGCGCGATCGCGGTCAGCTTGTCCTCACCGGCGGCCGCCGCGAGGCCCTCCTCCCCGTGGCCGCCGAGCACCGGCCCGAAGGCGAAGGTGCCGAACCACAGGAACATCAGCATGACCGCAATCGACAGGCCCATGTCGCCGACGCGGTTGACCAGGAAGGCCTTCTTCGCGGCCGTCGCGGCGCTGGGCTTGTGCTGCCAGAAGCCGATCAGCAGGTAGGAGGCGAGACCGACGCCCTCCCAGCCGACGTACAGCAGCAGGTAGTTGTCGGCGAGGACGAGCAGCAGCATCGCCGCGAGGAACAGGTTCAGATAGCCGAAGAAGCGGCGGCGCCGCTCGTCGTGCTCCATGTACCCGACGGAGTACAGGTGGATCAGCGAGCCGACGCCGGTGATCAGCAGGACGAACGTCATCGACAGCTGGTCGAGCTGGAAGGCGACGTCGGCCTGGAAGCCCTCCACCGGGATCCAGCTGAACAGGTGCTGGGTGAGGGTGCGTTCCTCGGCGCCCTTGCCCAGCATGTCGGTGAACAGCACGACGCCGAGGACGAAGGAGACGGCCGCGAGCAGCGTGCCGATCCAGTGGCCGACGGCGTCCAGCCGGCGTCCGCCGCACAGCAGGACCGCCGCTCCGAGCAGAGGCGCCGCCACCAGCAGCGCAATCAGATTCTCTGCGTTTGTCACGTTTCAGCCCCTTACAGCTTCATCAGGCTGGCGTCGTCGACCGAGGCCGAGTGGCGGGCACGGAACAGGGACACGATGATCGCCAGCCCGACCACGACCTCCGCGGCGGCGACGACCATCGTGAAGAAGGCGATGATCTGGCCGTCGAGGTTGCCGTGCATCCGGGAGAAGGCGACGAACGCGAGGTTGCAGGCGTTGAGCATCAGCTCGATGCACATGAACACCACGATCGCGTTGCGCCTGATCAGCACGCCGGTGGCGCCGATGGTGAACAGCAGGGCGGCGAGATAGAGGTAATTGACCGGGTTCACTTGGACGCCTCCTCGGACCGCTTGAACGCCGTCAGCGGCTCGATGGCCGTGCGCTCCAGGCGCTCCTCGGCGCGCTGCTCCAGCGCCCGCAGGTCGTTGAGCGCCTCCTGCGACACGTCACGGATCTGGCCGCGCTCGCGGAGCGTCTTGCTGACGGTGAGATCGGACGGGGTGCCGTCGGGCAGCAGGCCCGCGATGTCCACCGCGTTGTGCCGCGCGTACACACCGGGCGCGGGCAGCGGCGGGATGTACGTGCCCTCGCGGATCCGCTTCCGGGACAGTTCGCGCTGGGTCTTGGCGCGCTCGGTGCGCTCCCGGTGGGTGAGCAGCATGGCGCCGACGGTGGCCGTGATCAGCAGCGCGCCGGTGATCTCGAAGGCGAAGACGTACCTGGTGAACAGCAGGCTGGCGATGCCCTCGACATTGCCGCCGGCGTTCGCCTGGCCGATGCCGTTGAACTCCGTCAGGGCGGCGTTGCCGATGCCGGCCATCAGCAGGATGCCGAAGCCGAGCCCGCACAGCAGGGCCAGCCAGCGCTGGCCCTTGATGGTCTCCTTCAGGGAGTCCGCCGCGGTGACACCGACCAGCATCACCACGAACAGGAACAGCATCATGATCGCGCCGGTGTAGACGATGATCTGGACGACGCCGAGGAAGTAGGCGCCGTTGGCGAGGTAGAACACCGCCAGAACGATCATGGTGGCGGCGAGGCAGAGCGCGCTGTGCACGGCCCGCTTCATGAAGACGGTGCACAGGGCGCCGATCACCGCGACGGTGCCGAGGATCCAGAACTGGACGGCCTCTCCGGTGGACGTGGTGTACGCGGCGAGCTGCTCGGTCATCGCCCGATCACCTTCTCGGACGCGGGCTCGGTCGGGCCGAAGGTCGAATCGGCCTCCTGCACCACCTCGCCCTTGGAGTGGGCGGCCTGGCGCTCGGTGCCGGGGGCGGCCTCGGTCACCAGGCCCTTGTAGTAGTCCTGTTCGTCGGTGCCCGGGTACATGGCGTGCGGGGGCTCGACCATGCCCTCCTCCAGGCCGGCGAGCAGCTGCTCCTTGGTGTAGATGAGGTCGGCCCGGCTGGAGTCGGCCAGCTCGAACTCGTTGGTCATGGTCAGCGCCCGGGTCGGGCAGGCCTCGATGCACAGCCCGCACAGGATGCAGCGGGCGTAGTTGATCTGGTAGACGCGGCCGTACCGCTCGCCGGGCGAGTAGCGCTCCTCGTCGGTGTTGTCCGCGCCCTCGACGTAGATCGCGTCGGCGGGGCAGGCCCAGGCGCACAGCTCGCAGCCGACGCATTTCTCCAGGCCGTCCGGATGGCGGTTGAGCTGGTGCCGTCCGTGGAAGCGCGGAGCGGTGGTCTTCTGCTGCTCCGGGTACTGCTCGGTGAGCCGCTTCTTGAACATGGCCTTGAAGGTCACGCCGAAGCCGGCCACCGGATTCAGGAAACCGGGCTTGGTCTCCTTGGGCTCCTCAGCCATCGGACGCCTCCTTTCCATCCGTAGATCCGCCCAGAGGTCCGTCACTCTGAGTATCGGGCCCACCACTGACAATCAGCTCCCGCTCCCGGCGCGGGCGGCGCCGGGGCACCGGCGGCAACTCCTGTCCGGGCAGCGGCGGTACCGGGAAGCCGCCGGCCATCGGGTCGAACTCGGCCGGGGCCTTGGCGGGCGGCGCCTGCTTGGCCTTCCTCGCGCGGAACATGTCGGCGACGAAGGAGAGCAGCAGCAGGGCGAGCACGGCGGCGCCGATGTAGAGGGCGATGTCGGCGAAGTCGTAGTTCTCGTTCCTGAGGGCCCGCACGGTGGCGACGAGCATCAGCCACACCACGGAGACCGGGATGAGGACCTTCCAGCCGAGCTTCATCAGCTGGTCGTAGCGGACCCGAGGGAGCGTGCCGCGCAGCCAGACGAAGAAGAACAGCAGCAGCTGCAGCTTCAGCACGAACCACAGCATCGGCCACCAGCCGTGGTTGGCGCCCTCCCAGAAGGTGCTGACCGGCCAGGGGGCCCGCCAGCCGCCCAGGAAGAGGGTGACGGCCACGGCCGAGACGGTCACCATGTTGACGTACTCGGCGAGCATGAACATCGCGAACTTGATCGACGAGTACTCGGTGTTGAAGCCGCCCACCAGGTCGCCCTCGGACTCGGGCATGTCGAAGGGTGCGCGGTTGGTCTCACCGACCATGGTGACGATGTAGATGATGAAGGAGACCGGCAGCAGCACCACGAACCAGCGGTCGGTCTGCTGCTCGACGATCGCCGAGGTCGACATCGACCCCGAGTAGAGGAAGACGGAGGCGAAGGCGGCGCCCATGGCGATCTCGTAGGAGATCATCTGCGCGCAGGAGCGCAGTCCGCCCAGCAGCGGATAGGTGGAGCCCGAGCTCCAGCCGGCCAGGACGATGCCGTAGATGCCGACCGAGGCGACCGCCAGGATGTACAGCATCGCGATCGGCAGGTCGGTCAGCTGCATCGTGGTCCGCTGGCCGAAGATGGAGATCTCGTTGCCGGCCGGGCCGAACGGGATGACCGCGAACGCCATGAAGGCGGGGATGGCGGCGACGATCGGCGCGAGGACGTAGACCACCTTGTCCGCGCGCTTGACGACGACGTCCTCCTTGAGCATCAGCTTCACGCCGTCGGCGAGCGACTGGAGCATGCCCCAGGGGCCGTGCCGGTTGGGTCCGATGCGCAGCTGCATCCAGGCGACGACCTTGCGCTCCATCACGATGGAGATCAGCACCGTCACCATCAGGAAGGCGAAGCAGAACACCGCCTTGAGGGCGATGAGCCACCACGGGTCGCGGCCGAACATCGACAGATCCTCGGCGGCGACGTACGTGCTGACGGCGGCGACGTTCGCGCTCATGCCTCCACCTCCTCGGTGGCCTCACCGGCGGGCGTCGCCGGACCGATGCGGACGAGGGAGCCGGGGCGTGCCCCCGTGTCGGAGGCGACACCGCCGCCGGCGGAGTTCAGCGGGAGCCACACCACCCGGTCGGGCATCTCGGTGACGGCGAGCGGCAGTTGCACGGTGCCGGCGGTGCCGGTCACCGCGAGCAGGTCGCCGTCCTTGACGCCGATCTCGGCGGCCGTGGCGGCCGACAGCCGGGCGGGGGCGGCGTGCCGGGTGCCGGCGAGCGCCTCGTCGCCCTGCTGCAGGACGCCCTGGTCGAGCAGCATCCGGTGCCCGGCGAGCACCGCCTCCCCGGCGGCCGGCCGGGGCAGCGCGCCCGCGGTCTCCAGCGGTTCGGTGGCCCGGGGGCCGTCCCAGGCGCCGAGCCGGGTCAGTTCGGCGCGGATGGTGCGCAGGTCCGGCAGGCCCAGGTGGACGTCCATGGCGTCGGCCAGCATCTGCAGCACCCGCGCGTCGGTGGGCTGGAGCCGGCGGGTCATGTGGTCGGGCTTGAGCGCCGCCTCGAACGGCCGGGCGCGGCCCTCCCAGTTGAGGAAGGTGCCGGCCTTCTCGGCGACGGCCGCGACCGGCAGGACGACGTCGGCGAGTTCGGTGACCTCGCTGGGCCGCAGCTCCAGGGAGACCACGAACCCGGCCTCGGCGAGCGCGGCCCGGGCGCGGGCCGGGTCGGGCAGGTCGGCGACCTCGACACCGGCGACCAGCAGCGCCTGCAGTTCGCCGCTGACGGCGGCCTCGACGATCTGGCCGGTGTCCCGGCCGTAGCGCTGGGGCAGTTCGGCGACGCCCCAGATCGCGGCGACCTCCTCGCGGGCGCTCGGGTCGGTCGCGGGGCGGCCGCCGGGCAGCAGCGACGGGAGCGCGCCCGCCTCGATCGCGCCCCGCTCGCCCGCCCGGCGCGGGATCCACACCAGCCGGGCGCCGGTGGCGGTGGCGAACCGCACGGCGGCGGTCAGGCCGCCGGCCACTCCGGCGAGGCGTTCGCCGACGACGACCACGGCTCCCTCGGCGGGCAGCGCCTCGGCGGCCGCGGCCCCGTCGCCCTCCAGGCCGACACCGGCGGCGAGGGCGTCCAGCCACTCGGTCTCGGTGCCGGGCGCGGCGGGCAGCAGGGTGCCGCCGGCCTTGGTGAGGCCGGGGGTGGCGTGGGTGGCCAGCGCGAAGGTGCGCTGGCCGCGCTTGCGCCAGGCCTTGCGCAGCCGCAGGAAGACGGCGGGCGCCTCCTCCTCGGACTCGAATCCGACGAGCAGCACCGCGGGCGCCTTCTCCAGCGCGGTGTAGGTGACGCCGGTGCCGTCGAGGTCGCGTCCGCGGCCGGCGACCCGCGCGGCGAGGAAGTCGGACTCCTCACTGCTGTGGACGCGGGCCCGGAAGTCGATGTCGTTGGTGCCGAGCGCCACCCGGGCGAACTTGCTGTAGGCGTAGGCGTCCTCGACGGTGAGGCGGCCGCCGGTGAGCACGCCGGTGCGGCCCCGGGAGGCCAGCAGCCCCTGGGCGGCGATCTGCAGGGCCTCCGGCCAGGAGGCGGGCTGCAGCTCGCCCTCCGCGTTGCGCACCAGCGGGGTGTCGAGCCGGTCCCGCTGCTGCGCGTAGCGGAACGCGAAGCGCCCCTTGTCGCAGATCCACTCCTCGTTGACCTCGGGGTCCTCGGCCGCCAGGCGCCGCATGACCTTGCCGCGCCGGTGGTCGGTGCGCATCGCGCAGCCGCCGGCGCAGTGCTCGCACACCGACGGCGAGGAGACCAGGTCGAAGGGGCGGGAGCGGAACCGGTAGGCGGCCGAGGTGAGCGCGCCGACCGGGCAGATCTGGATGGTGTTGCCGGAGAAGTACGACTCGAACGGGTCGCCCTCGCCGATGCCGACCTGCTGCAGCGCGCCCCGCTCGATCAGCTCGATCATCGGGTCGCCCGCGATCTGGTTGGAGAAGCGGGTGCAGCGGGCGCACAGCACGCACCGCTCGCGGTCCAGCAGCACCTGGGTGGAGATCGCCACCGGCTTCTCGTAGGTGCGCTTCTTGCCCTCGAAGCGGGACTCGGCGTGGCCGTGCGACATCGCCTGGTTCTGCAGCGGGCACTCGCCGCCCTTGTCGCAGACGGGGCAGTCCAGCGGGTGGTTGATGAGCAGCAGCTCCATCACACCCTTCTGCGCCTTCTCCGCGACCGGCGAGGTGAGATGGGTCTTGACGACCATCCCGTCGGTGCAGGTGATGGTGCAGGAGGCCATCGGCTTGCGCTGGCCCTCGACCTCGACGATGCACTGGCGGCAGGCGCCGGCCGGGTCGAGCAGCGGGTGGTCGCAGAACCGGGGGATCTCGATGCCGAGCTGCTCGGCGGCCCGGATGACCAGGGTGCCCTTGGGCACGCTGATCTCGATGCCGTCGATGGTCAGGGTCACGAGGTCCTCGGGCGGCAGTGCCGCCTCGCCTCCTCCGGAGGGAGCGCTCGTGGTCACAGTCATGCGTTCACCTCCGTACGGTGATCGGCCCAGGCCGTGGACCTGGCCGGGTCGAAGGGGCAGCCGCGGCCCGTGATGTGCTGCTCGTACTCCTCGCGGAAGTACTTCAGCGAGGAGAAGATCGGCGAGGCGGCGCCGTCGCCGAGGGCGCAGAAGGACTTGCCGTTGATGTTGTCGGCGATGTCGTTCAGCTTGTCGAGATCGGACATCTTGCCCTTGCCGGCCTCGATGTCGCGCATCAGCTGGACCAGCCAGTAGGTGCCCTCGCGGCAGGGGGTGCACTTGCCGCACGACTCGTGGGCGTAGAACTCGGTCCAGCGGGTGACGGCGCGGACCACGCAGGTGGTCTCGTCGAAGCACTGCAGGGCCTTGGTGCCGAGCATGGAGCCCGCGGCGCCGACCCCTTCGTAGTCGAGGGGGACGTCGAGGTGCTCGTCGGTGAGCAGCGGCGTGGAGGAGCCGCCCGGCGTCCAGAACTTCAGCCGGTGCCCGGGCCGCATGCCGCCGCTCATCTCCAGCAGCTGGCGCAGGGTGATGCCGAGCGGGGCCTCGTACTGGCCGGGGTTGGCGACGTGGCCGGAGAGCGAGTACAGCGTGAAGCCGGGGGACTTCTCGCTGCCCATCGACCGGAACCACTCCTTGCCCCGGTGCAGGATGGCGGGAACCGAGGCGATCGATTCGACGTTGTTCACCACAGTGGGGCAGGCGTAGAGGCCGGCCACGGCCGGGAAGGGGGGACGCAGCCGGGGCTGTCCGCGGCGGCCCTCCAGCGAGTCCAGCAGCGCGGTCTCCTCACCGCAGATGTACGCGCCGGCGCCCGCGTGCACGGTGAGCTCGAGATCGAGTCCGCTGCCGAGGATGTTCTTGCCGAGGTAGCCCGCCTCGTAGGCCTCGCGCACCGCGGCGTGCAGCCGCCGCAGCACAGGGACGACCTCACCGCGCAGGTAGATGAAGGCATGGGAGGACCTGATGGCGTAGCAGGCGATGACGATGCCCTCGATCAGGCTGTGCGGGTTGGCGAACAGCAGCGGGATGTCCTTGCAGGTCCCGGGCTCGGACTCGTCGGCGTTGACCACCAGGTAGTGCGGCTTGCCGTCGCCCTGCGGGATGAACTGCCACTTCATCCCGGTGGGGAAGCCGGCGCCGCCGCGGCCGCGCAGTCCGGAGTCCTTGACGTAGGCGATGACGTCGTCCGGGGACATGGCCAGCGCCTTGCGGAGCCCCTCGTAGCCCTCGTGCCTCTGGTAGACGTCCAGCGTCCAGGACCTGTCCTCGTCCCAGAAGGCCGACAGCACGGGTGCGAGCAGCTTCTCCGGGCTGGTGTCCTTCAGTTCGGGTGCCAAGGTCATCACTCCCCCTCCTCGGCGGCGGGCCCGGCCGGGTGGTCCGGGTCGGAGGCCGACGTCTGCTGCGGCGCGTCGTGCGAGCTGAGGTGCTCGGTGGGCGACGGCTCGTGCGGCGGCGCGTCCTCGGGGGCCGCGCCGCGCGGGTGCACCACGCGCGCGGGGGCGGCCTCGCCCTTGGCCAGCTTCAGGCCGACCAGGGAGGCGGGGCCCGCGCTGCCGGAGGCCTCGACGGCTCCCTCCCGCTCGTCGGGGAAGCCGGCCAGGATGCGCGCGGTCTGCTTGAAGGTGCACAGCGGGGCGCCGCGGGTGGGTGTGACGGTGCGGCCGGCGCGCAGGTCGTCCACGAGGCGCTTGGCGCTCTCGGGGGTCTGGTTGTCGAAGAACTCCCAGTTGACCATCACCACCGGCGCGTAGTCGCAGGCGGCGTTGCACTCGATGTGCTCGAGGGTGACCTTGCCGTCCTCGGTGGTCTCGCCGTTGCCGACCCCGAGGTGCTCCTGCAGCTCCTCGAAGATCGCATCGCCGCCCATGACGGCGCACAGCGTGTTGGTGCACACCCCGACCTGGTAGTCGCCGCTCGGCTTGCGCCGGTACATGGTGTAGAAGGTGGCGACCGCGGTGACCTCGGCCGAGGTCAGGCCGAGCATGTCCGCGCAGAACTGGATCCCGGTGCGCGTGACATGGCCCTCCTCCGACTGCACCAGGTGCAGCAGCGGCAGGAGGGCGGACCGGGAGCCCGGGTAGCGGGAGATGATCTCGCGTGCGTCGGTCTCCAGCCGGGCCCGGACGTCGTCCGGGTAGGGGGGTGCGGGCAGTTCGGGCATGCCCAGGCTGACGCCCCGCTCGGAAGAAGAGGTGGTCACCGGTCGACGCCTCCCATCACGGGGTCGATGGACGCGACGGCGACGATGACGTCGGCGACCTGGCCGCCCTCGCACATCGCCGCCATGGCCTGCAGGTTGGTGAAGGACGGGTCACGGAAGTGGACCCGGTAGGGGCGGGTGCCGCCGTCGGAGACGACGTGCACGCCGAGTTCGCCCTTGGGCGACTCGACCGCCGCGTAGGCCTGTCCCGGCGGGACCCTGAAGCCCTCCGTGACCAGCTTGAAGTGGTGGATCAGGGCCTCCATGGAGGTGCCCATGATCTTCTTGATGTGGTCCAGGGAGTTGCCCAGTCCGTCCGGGCCCAGGGCGAGCTGGGCGGGCCAGGCGATCTTCTTGTCGGCGACCATGACCGGTCCCGGCTCCAGCCGGTCCAGGCACTGCTCGATGATCCGCAGCGACTGGCGCATCTCCTCCAGCCGGATCAGGAAGCGGCCGTAGGCGTCGCAGGTGTCGGCGGTCGGGATGTCGAACTCGTAGGTCTCGTAGCCGCAGTACGGCTGGGCCTTGCGCAGGTCGTGCGGCAGGCCGGTGGAGCGCAGGATCGGGCCGGTGGCGCCGAGGGCCATGCAGCCCGCCAGGTCCAGGTAGCCGACGTCCTGCATGCGGGCCTTGAAGATGGGGTTCCCGGTGGCGAGCTTGTCGTACTCCGGGAGGTTCTTCTTCATCTTCTTCACGAACTCGCGGATCTGGTCCACCGCGCCGGGCGGCAGGTCCTGGGCGAGTCCGCCGGGGCGGATGTAGGCGTGGTTCATCCGCAGGCCGGTGATCAGCTCGTAGATGTCGAGAATGAGTTCACGATCACGGAAGCCGTAGATCATGATCGTGGTGGCGCCGAGCTCCATGCCGCCGGTGGCGATGGCCACCAGGTGCGAGGAGAGGCGGTTCAGCTCCATCAGCAGGACCCGGATGACCGTGGCGCGGTCGGGCACCTGGTCCTCGATGCCGAGCAGCTTCTCGACCGCGAGGCAGTACGCCGTCTCGTTGAAGAACGGCGTCAGGTAGTCCATGCGCGTCACGAACGTGGTGCCCTGGGTCCACGTCCGGTACTCGAGGTTCTTCTCGATGCCGGTGTGGAGGTAGCCGATGCCGCAGCGGGCCTCGGTGACCGTCTCGCCGTCGATCTCCAGGATCAGGCGGAGCACCCCGTGGGTGGAGGGGTGCTGCGGGCCCATGTTGACGACGATGCGCTCGTCGTCGGTGCGGGCCGCGCTCTGGACGACCTCGTCCCAGTCGCCGCCGGTGACGGTGTAGACGGTGCCTTCCGTGGTCTCGCGCGCCGAAGCGGCGGACGCGGCGGATGTGTTCGACGTGCTCACGAGTACGACCTCCGCTGGTCCGGAGCCGGGATCTGGGCGCCCTTGTACTCGACGGGGATGCCGCCGAGGGGGTAGTCCTTGCGCTGCGGAAAGCCCTGCCAGTCGTCCGGCATCATGATCCGCGTCAGGGCCGGGTGACCGTCGAAGACGATGCCGAAGAAGTCGTACGTCTCGCGCTCGTGCCAGTCGTTCGTCGGATACACGGAGAACAGCGACGGGATGTGCGGGTCGCTGTCGGGGCAGCTGACCTCCAGGCGGATCACCCGGTTGTGGGTGATCGAGCGCAGGTGGTAGACGGCGTGCAGCTCGCGGCCCTTGTCACCGGGGTAGTGCACTCCGCTCACGCCGGTGCACAGCTCGAAGCGGAGCGCCGGGTCGTCGCGCAGGGTGCGGGCGACGCGGACCAGGTGCTCGCGCTCGATGTGGAAGGTGATCTCGCCGCGGTCGACGACCGTCTTCTCGATGGCGTTCTCCGGGAGCAGCCCCTGCTCCTCCAGCGCGCCCTCGAGTTCGTCGGCAACCTCGTCGAACCATCCGCCGTAGGGGCGGTACGCCGGTCCCGGGAGCCGGACCGAGCGGACCAGGCCGCCGTAGCCGGAGGTGTCGCCGCCGTTGTTGGCGCCGAACATCCCGCGCTGGACGCGGATCTCCTCGCCGCCCTCGCCGCGCCGGCCGGGCAGGTTCTCGGCGGAGAGCTCCTTCTCGGGGTTCACCCCGTTCGCGTCCTTGGGTGCGTCGTCGCTCATCGCAGCAGCCCCTTCATCTCGATCGTGGGCAGGGCCTTGAGCGCCGCCTCCTCCGCCTCACGGGCCGCTTCCTCCGCGTTGACGCCGAGCTTGGAGGTGCGGATCTTGTCGTGGAGCTTGAGGATGGCGTCCAACAGCATCTCCGGCCGGGGCGGACAGCCGGGCAGATAGATGTCGACGGGGACGATGTGGTCGACGCCCTGGACGATCGCGTAGTTGTTGAACATGCCGCCCGAGGAGGCGCAGACCCCCATGGAGATCACCCACTTGGGGTTCGGCATCTGGTCGTAGACCTGCCGCAGCACCGGCGCCATCTTCTGGCTCACCCGGCCTGCGACGATCATCAGGTCCGCCTGGCGCGGCGAGCCGCGGAAGACCTCCATGCCGAAGCGCGCCAGGTCGTAGCGGCCGGCGCCGGTGGTCATCATCTCGATGGCGCAGCAGGCGAGTCCGAACGTGGCGGGGAAGACGGACGACTTGCGCACCCACCCCGCGGCCTGCTCGACGGTGGTCAGCAGGAAGCCGCTCGGCAGCTTTTCTTCGAGTCCCATGTCTAAAGGCCCCTCAGTCCCATTCCAGGCCGCCGCGCCGCCATACGTACGCGTACGCGACGAAGACGGTGAGCACGAAGAGCAGCATCTCCACGAGCCCGAAAATCCCCAGGGCGTCGAAGGTGACGGCCCAGGGGTAGAGGAAGACGATCTCGATGTCGAAGACGATGAAGAGCATCGCCGTCAGGTAGTACTTGATGGGGAAGCGCCCGCCGCCGGCCGGCGTGGGGGTCGGCTCGATGCCGCACTCGTAGGCCTCGAGCTTGGCGCGGTTGTACCGCTTGGGCCCGATCAGCGTGGCCATGACCACGGAGAAGATCGCAAAGCCTGCCCCGAGGGCTCCCAGTACGAGGATGGGCGCATACGCGTTCACCGCTCCTCGCTCCTCTCAGTCGGCACTGACTGCTGGCGGTTGTGCAGCGGGCCCGTCTGCCTCACCAGCCCCACGAACCACGCCCGCCCCGGCGAAGATCGCGAACATGTGAAGCAGGTCACAAGCCCAACCGCTCCGCATCTTATGCCCGTGGGTCTGTGATCTGCGACACGGGGTATTGCACAAGCTTTGTGATCTTCACCACCTGACGAACGATCATGAAGTCGGATGAGCGGTGATCTTCGCACTCGAAGCGGCCGGCCGATCACCAGCGGTGACATTTTGGCTTGTCAGTGCAGGCCAGAGGGTGCGTCTCCATATCAAGAGGCTTCCCTTGCATGCAAATTGGAGATGGACTCGATCTCTTGATAGGGGCGGCGTTCACACATGAGAGGGCATTCACGGCGCGATGTGGACGTGTGCACGCGTTCACGAAGTCCGGTCGTCGCGATCCGGCCGTGATCGCGCCGTGATCACGACGGCGCGACGCACGCGCCCGGTTCATCGTTCCGTGACCTCCGCCACATTCATGAGAGCCGGATGAGAACCGGGCTTGGCCAATCAACCGTTCCAGTGGTAAGTGGAGCGCAATTCGGGCGTATTGATCAAAGACCGTGATCACAGCCCCGGGTCATGTCCCTTCTCGTGGTGTAGCCGATCAATCAGTGGTCGCGTTGGTGGTGTTGGGTAGCG
>NZ_BAAAIZ010000030.1:120131-152543 GCF_039526425.1 Streptomyces thermospinosisporus | reverse complement strand
CCCCCACCCGGCTCAGGGACTTCACCCGCCCCAAGCTCGCCGCCCACACCACACCCCAGCGGAGCCACACCGTCACCACCGGCCGTCCCCGAGCCGCGCCGCGCCCCGAACGGGGGCGCTCCCGACCCCAGGACATCGCCGCTCCGAGCCTCCCGGAGCCAGGGCAGCCGCATCCGGGCCGCCCTGAGCACCACCGCCGCCGGCCACCGCTCCGGAGCGCCTCCGCTCACGAGCGCTTCTGAGCGGTACCCGCCATGGCACGCAAGCGCTCCTCAAACGCGCCACCGCCGGACACGACCCGCACCCGATCCGCCCCTCGGGCCACCGCCCGCTCCTCGCCTCGCCTCGCCTCGCCTCGCCTCGCCGGGCAGCATGCCCCCCGGAACGGGGCCCGTCGGCCCCCCGCCCTGCTTCGCACCCCCACCCCGCCTGAGGTGCTCCCCCACTGCGATCGTGCGAAGGTGTTCTACGAGTGCGCCTCACGCGGCACAAGGGCGTGTACGCGCGGTACGCGGCGTGTGCGTGTGTAACAGCGGGACGGTCGGGCACCCGCGTCCGGACCGGTACGTCGAGCAGTGAGGGCGCCCCGGGCCCCTCGGAGGTTCCGGCTCCGTCCGGCCGAGGGAGGGTCCAAGCGAGGGCGCCGGAACGGATGGCCATGACCAGCGGGTTCACAGGTGCGCAGGGCTACGGCTCTGACCCCCTCGGAGAGTTCCTCGCCCGCTTCTTCGGCGGGCCCCGCCCCCGGCAGATCGACATCGGCCGCCTGCTGAGCCAGCCGGCCCGGGAGCTGGTGCGCGGCGCCGCCCAGTACGCCGCCGAGCACGGCAGGCGGGACCTGGACACCGAGCACCTGCTGCGGGCCGCGCTCGCCACCGAGCCGACCCGCAGTCTGCTCCGCGAGGCGGGCGCGGATCCCGACGCGCTGGCCTCGCAGATCGACAAGCGGTCGGGCCCCGCTCTGGAGGGGCCGGACAAGGCCCCGCCGCCGACCTCGCTGTCCCTGACCCCCGCCGTCAAGCGCGCCCTGCTGGACGCCCACGAGCTGGCCCGGACCAGCGGCGCCGGGTACATCGGCCCCGAGCACGTGCTCCACGCGCTGGCCTCCAACCCGGACTCGGCCGCCGGCCACATCCTGAACGCCGCCCATTTCACGCCGCCCTCCGCCCGGCCGCCGGAGGCGCCGGACGCGGCGCCGCCGCGCGTGGAACGGCCGCGCCCGCCGACCGGCACGCCGACGCTGGACAAGTACGGCCGCGACCTCACCGAACTCGCCCGTGAGGGCCGTATCGACCCGGTGATCGGACGGGAGAAGGAGATCGAGCAGACCGTCGAGGTGCTCTCCCGGCGCGGCAAGAACAACCCGGTGCTGATCGGTGACGCCGGCGTCGGCAAGACCGCGGTCGTGGAGGGGCTGGCCCAGCGGATCGCCGACGGGGACGTGCCCGACGTGCTGATCGGTCGGCGGGTGGTCGCTCTGGATCTGACCGCCGTGGTCGCCGGCACCCGCTTCCGGGGCGACTTCGAGGAGCGGATGAACAACATCGTCGAGGAGATCCGCTCGCACTCCGACCGGCTGATCATCTTCATCGACGAGCTGCACACCGTGGTCGGCGCGGGAGCCGGCGGCGAGGGCGGTTCGATGGACGCCGGCAACATCCTCAAGCCGGCCCTGGCCCGCGGCGAGCTGCACGTGGTCGGCGCGACCACGCTGGAGGAGTTCCGCCGGATCGAGAAGGACGCCGCGCTGGCCCGCCGCTTCCAGCCGATCATGGTGCCGGAGCCGTCGCCCCAGGACGCCATCGAGATCCTGCGCGGACTGCGCGACCGCTACGAGGCCCACCACCAGGTCCGTTACACCGACGAGGCGCTGGTGGCGGCCGTGGAGCTGTCCGACCGCTACCTCAGCGACCGGCGCCTGCCCGACAAGGCCATCGACCTCATCGACCAGGCCGGCGCCCGGGTGCGGCTGCGGGCCCGCACCAAGGGCAGCGACGTGCGGGCCATAGAGCGCGAGATCGAGCAGCTGACCTGCGACAAGGACCAGGCGGTGGCCGACGAGCAGTACGAGCGGGCCACCCAGCTCAGGGACCGGATCGCGGAGCTGAAGCGCCGGGTCGAGGAGGCGGGCGGCAGCACCGAGGTGGACGAGGGGCTGGACCTGGTGGTGGACGCCGAGTCCATCGCCGAGGTGGTGTCCCGGCAGACCGGCATCCCGGTCAGCCGGCTCACCGAGGAGGAGAAGGACCGGCTGATCAACCTCGAACAGCATCTGCACCAGCGGGTCGTCGGGCAGGACGAGGCCGTGCGGGTCGTCTCGGATGCGGTGATGCGCTCGCGCGCCGGACTCGGCAGCCCCGACCGCCCGATCGGCAGCTTCCTGTTCCTCGGTCCGACCGGTGTCGGCAAGACCGAGCTGGCGCGGGCGCTCGCCGAGGCGCTGTTCGGCAGCGACGACCGCATGGTGCGGCTCGACATGAGCGAGTACCAGGAGCGGCACACCGTCAGCCGCCTGGTGGGCGCCCCGCCCGGGTACGTGGGCCACGAGGAGGCCGGGCAGCTGACCGAGGTGGTGCGCCGCCACCCGTACTCGCTGCTGCTGCTCGACGAGGTGGAGAAGGCCCACCCGGACGTCTTCAACATCCTGCTGCAGGTCCTCGACGACGGCCGGCTGACCGACTCGCAGGGCCGCACGGTGGACTTCACCAACACCGTGATCGTGATGACCAGCAACCTCGGCTCCGACGTGATCACCCGCCGCGGGGCCACACTGGGCTTCGCCTCCGGCGGGGCGGACGCGGACGAGGAGGCGCGCCGCGAACAGGTCCTCCGCCCGCTGCGGGAGCACTTCCGGCCGGAGTTCCTCAACCGGATCGACGAGATCGTGGTCTTCCGCCAGCTCACCGAGGACGAACTGCGCAAGATCACCGACATGCTCCTGGAGTCGACCCGGCGGGCGCTCAAGAAGCAGGGCGTCACGGTCGAGTTCACCGACGCGGCCGTGGACTGGCTGGCCCGGCGCGGCTACCAGCCCGAGTACGGTGCCCGCCCGCTGCGCCGCACCATCCAGCGCGAGGTCGACAACCAGCTCTCGCGCCTCCTCCTCGACGGCCACATCAAGGAGGGCGCCCGAGTCACCGTCGACGCCCGCGACGACACCCTGACCTTCGACACCGACGGAACTCCGAACCGGGAGCTTTGAGAAACCGGGAGCCTTGAGCCGTTGAGCCGACGGCACTGCAACACCCTCAGGGGCGCGGGGAACTGCGCGCCCAGCCACACCCCACCCCCACCCGCACCCGCACCCGCCGGACGGCGAACCGCGGCACCCAGTACCGCGGCCCCGCAGATCAGGCAGTCAGCGAACGACGGGCACGAACGGGCCCGCACACACCCCTACGCCCCCGCGGAACCCGAGTCGCCGAGAACCGTCTTCACGATGTCCTGGTGGAACCCGCGCACATGCGCCTCCACGAGATCACCGGCAGCATCCACATCCCCGGCCGCGATCGCCTCGTAGATCGCATGATGCTCGGCCCGCAGCCGCGCGGCGACCCGCTCCCAGTCGTCCTCGAGCCTGTTGAACACCGTCAGCAGGGTGTGCCGCACCGCGTTGCGGACCGCGACGGTCATATCGGCCATCAGGCGGTTGCCCCCCGCCTCGGCGATGGCGACATGGAATTCGGTGTCGAAGTCGTTGAACTGCTCCCTGGGCAGGGCGGGGTCGTCCATCCGCAGCAGTGGCTCGCGGATGCGGTCGAGACCGCCCCCGGCGACGAGCCCCGCGGCCAGCCGCGCGCTGGCCCGCTCCAGCGTGGCGCGGGCCTCGACGACGTCGTCCATCGGGAAGTTCGCCAGCGCGATGTGCAGGCGCAGCAACTGGGTGAGGCCGGCGTCCGGCATCGCCGCGATCACGGTGCCGGACTCCGGTCCGGTCCCCACGCGTGAGCGGAGCACCCCCTGCGCCTCGAGCACCCGCAGCGCCTCGCGTACGGCGGCGCGGCTGACGCCAAGCATCTCGACCAGCTCACGCTCCGGTGGCAGCCGGTCACCGACCCGCAGATTGCCCGCGAGGATCTGCTCTTCGACCCGGGCCAGTACGAGCTCGAAAGTGCGCGAGCGGGGCACCGGCTCCCAGGCAGCGGTCGTGTCAGCCATGGAAGGCCCTTTCCGCAGGTCATCACGTCGTCGCCGAGTTCCCAGGCCAGGGCGGCTTCCCTTGATCTTAGCTTGAGCGGCCCACTTCTTGGTCAGACCAAGCACTTTTCTTGCGTCAAGAGTCTGGACAAGCGGTACCGAGGTACCTAGCTTGAGCCAAGCAATGGTCTGACCAAGCCCCAATTGTGAGGGTTTATGTACCAGCCAGATCTCTCCCCCGTCGCCGACAGCCTGGCGTTCTCGTCCCTGGTCGCCGCGCTGCCCCTGCTCACCCTTTTCGTCCTGCTCGGCGGCCTGAAGCTGAAGGCTCACTGGGCCGGGCTCGCCTCGCTGGCCGTCGCGGTGATCGTCGCCGTCACCGCCTACGGCATGCCGGCGGATCTCGCCGTGCTCTCGGCGGGCGAAGGAGCCGCCTTCGGGCTCTTCCCGATCATGTGGATCGTCGTCGCCGCCATCTGGGTCTACCAGCTCACGGTGGTCAGCGGACGCTTCGAGGATCTGCGCCGTGCCTTCGGGCTGATCAGCGCCGATCCACGCGTCCAGGCCATCATCATCGCCTTCTGCTTCGGCGGACTGCTCGAGGCGCTGGCCGGCTTCGGCGCGCCGGTGGCCATCACCGGTGTGATGCTGATGGGCCTCGGCTTCGCCCCCGTACGGGCCGCCGTCACCGTCCTGGTCGCCAACACCGCTCCCGTCGCCTTCGGCGCCATCGCGACACCCATCATCACGGCCGGCAACCTCACCAAGATCCCGTACACGGAGATCGGCGCCTACGTGGGCCACCAGACCCCGCTGATCGCCTTCTTCGTACCGCTGCTGCTGGTCGGCCTGGTCGACGGACGCCGCGGAGTGCGGCAGACCTGGCCGGTCGCCCTGGTGTGCGGGGCGGTGTTCGGACTCGCCCAGTACGTCAGCGCCACCTATCTGTCGGTGGAACTCACCGACATCGTCGCCTCGCTGGCGGGCCTCGCCGCCATCGTCCTCTTCCTCCGCGTGTGGCAGCCGCAGGGTGGCGAGGAGGCGCGAACCGATCTCCTCGAGGCGGCCCGGAAGGAGCGGACCGAGGGCACCGACGGGCAGCCGTCCCACCCCGCCGACGGCACCGACGGCTCGCCTGCCCCGTCCCACTCCGGCTCCGGCTCCGGCTCCGGCTCCGGCTCCGGCACCGACGGTTCCCCGGCCCCGTCCCTCGCACGCACCGCGCAGGATCCCGGTGTCACCACGGAAACGGATCCCCGTGTCGCCACCGAGACGGATCCCCGTGTCACCACCGAGACGCTCCCGGCCACCAACCCGGCCACCGGCCCGGCCGCCACCCCGGCCACCGGCCCGGCCGAGCGGATCAAACGCTCCAAGGTGCTGATGGCCTTCCTGCCCTACCTGATCATCATCGTGGTCTTCTCACTCGCCAAACTGTGGACCCCTCTCAAGGAGTTCCTGGCCGCCTCCGACGTCAAGGTCGGCTGGCCCGGCCTGGACGGGGAGGTCCTCACCGCCGCCGGGCAGGTGTCCGCCACCACGGTCTACACCCTTCCCTGGCTGTCCTCGCCCGGCACCCTGCTGCTGATCTGCGGCGCCGTCATCGCCGCCGTCTACCGGGTGACCCCGGCGGCAGCCGCCCGGGAGTTCACCGCCACGCTGGTGAAACTGCGCTGGGCCCTGCTGACCGTGGCCGCCGTGCTCGCCCTCGCCTATGTGATGAACCTGTCCGGGCAGACCATCACCATCGGCACCTGGATCGCCGGAGCAGGCGCGGCCTTCGCCTTCCTCTCGCCCATCCTGGGCTGGCTGGGCACCGCGGTCACCGGTTCGGACACCTCGGCCAACGCCCTGTTCGCCACCCTGCAGCAGACCGCCGCCCACAAGGCGGGGCTCGACCCGACGCTGCTGGTGGCGGCCAACACCTCCGGCGGTGTCGTCGGCAAGATGATCAGCCCCCAGAACCTGACCATCGCCGCCACCGCGGTGGGCCTCATCGGACGCGAGTCCCAGCTCTTCCGGGCGGCCATCAAGTGGAGCCTGCTGCTCCTGCTCGCCCTGTGCGCCTTGGTCCTCGCCCAGTCCGGCTTCCTCGCCTGGATGCTGCCATGACCACCGCACCCGCACCCCTGCACCTGCCGTCGCACGCCGCGTCCTCCGAGGGAGCCATGCGGATCGCCCTGTTCGTCACCTGTCTCAACGACACGCTCTTCCCGGCCACCGGCCAGGCGGTGGTGACGCTGCTGGAGCGGCTGGGCTGCCGCGTGGAGTTCCCCCAGGGACAGACCTGCTGCGGCCAGATGCACTTCAACACCGGCTACCAGCGCGACTGTGTGCCGCTGGTACGGCGCTTCACCGAGGTGTTCGGCGGATACGACGCCGTCGTCACGCCGTCCGGCTCCTGCGCCGGCATGGTGCGCGAGCAGTACGGGCGGGTCGCCGAGGTGTCCGGCGACCCCCGGCTGTCGGTCGCGGTCCGAGAGGCACCGCCGGTGTACGAGCTCTCCGAGTTCCTCGTCGACGTCCTCGGCGTCACCGACGTCGGCGCGTACTTCCCGCACCGGGTCACCTACCACCCGACCTGCCACTCCCTGCGCATGCTCGGCGTCGGCGACCGGCCGCTCGCCCTGCTGCGCGCCGTGCGCGGCATCGACCTGGTGGAACTCGGCGCCGCCGAGCAGTGCTGCGGGTTCGGCGGCACCTTCGCCCTGAAGAACGCCGACACCTCCGTGGCCATGTGCGCGGACAAGGTACGGCATGTCCTGGACACCGGAGCCGATGTGCTGTGCGCCGGTGACAACTCCTGCCTCATGCACATCGGCGGCACGCTGTCCCGGCTGCGCACCGGGGTGCGCGTCATGCACCTCGCCGAGATCCTCGCGTCCACGGAGACGGGACCGGACCACGGCGATGCGGCCACCTCGGCCGCGGCCACCGCACCCGCCGCCCGGTGTGCCGTCGAAAGGACGAAGACTCCGTGAGCGACACGATGTTCCTGGGCATGCCGGCCTTCCCCGTGGCCGCGCGCGACGCCCTGCGCGACTCCCAGCTGCGCGGGAATCTGGCCCGGGCCACCGGCACCATCCGCTCCCGGCGCGCGGCAGCCGTCGGCGAGCAGGACGACTGGGAGCAGCTGCGGGAGACCGGCCGGGCGCTCAAGGAACGCACCCTGCGCCATCTGGACCACTATCTGCTGCAGTTGGAGGAGAAGGTGACCGCGGCGGGCGGCCAGGTGCACTGGGCCCGCGACGCCGAGGAGGCGCGCCGCATCGTCGTGCAACTGGTGCAGGACACCGGTGAGCGCGAGGTCGTGAAGGTCAAGTCCATGGTCACCCAGGAGATCGGGCTCAACGACGCGCTGGCCGAGGCCGGCATCGACGCCTACGAGACCGATCTGGCCGAGCTGATCGTGCAACTCGGCCACGACCAGCCCTCCCACATCCTGGTCCCGGCCATCCACCGCAACCGGGCGGAGATCCGGGAGATCTTCCTGCGCTCCATGGGTGAGTACGGGACTCCGGCCCCCGCCGGACTGGACGACGATCCACGGCGGCTGGCCGAGGCCGCCAGGCGCCATCTGCGGGAGAAGTTCCTGCGGGCGAAGGTCGCCGTCTCGGGCGTCAACTTCCTGGTCGCCGAGACCGGGACCGCGGTCGTGGTGGAGTCGGAGGGCAACGGCCGGATGTGCCTGACGCTGCCCGAGACGCTGATCTCGGTGGCCGGCATCGAGAAGGTCGTACCCACCTGGCAGGACCTGGAGGTGTATCTGCAGCTGCTGCCGCGCTCCTCCACCGGGGAGCGGATGAACCCCTACACCTCCACCTGGACGGGCACCACCGCCGAGGACGGACCGCGCACCTTCCATCTGGTGCTGGTCGACGGCGGCCGCACCGACACCCTGGCCGACCCGGTCGGCCGGCAGGTGCTCAACTGCATCCGCTGCTCCGCCTGCCTGAATGTGTGCCCGGTGTACGAGCGGGTGGGCGGGCACACCTACGGATCGGTCTACCCCGGGCCGATCGGCGCCGTCCTCAGCCCCCAACTGCGGGGCACGGGCTCGGAAGTGGACCGTTCCCTGCCGTTCGCCTCGTCGCTGTGCGGGGCGTGCTACGAGGTCTGCCCCGTGAAGATCGACATCCCCCAGGTGCTGCTGCATCTGCGTGCCCGGGTCGTGGAGGAGGAACGCGGGCGGCATCTGCCGAAGCCGGAGCGCCTGGCGATGACGGCCGCACGCTGGGTGCTCACCCATCCGTCGTGGCTGTCGGCCGCCCAGCGCGCGGGTGCCCTGGCCGCACGGCTGGTGGCCCGGCGCGGCCGGCTGGGCCGGCTGCCCGGACCGCTGTCGCGCTGGACCGACACCCGCGACGCCCCCGTCCCTGCCGCCGAGTCGTTCAGCGCCTGGTGGAAGCGGACGCACCGACAGGCCCGCCGGGCCGCCCGAAGGAGGCAGTGATGAACGCCCGAACCGAGGTACTGGACCGGATCCGGCGTGCCCTGGCCGATGTTCCCGCGGACGAGCGCCCAGGGGACGGGCCCGTGCCCCGGAAGTACTCGAGGAGCGGTCCCGCCCCGGCCGGGTCCACGGCCACCGTGGAACTCTTCGCCGAACGGCTCGCCGAGTACGGGGCTTCGGCGCAGCTGGTGTCCGAAGGGGACGTCGCCTCGTACGTGGCCCGGTCCGTGGCCGGCTTCGGTGCCGGCCCGGTCGTGGTCCCCGGCGGCTTCCCGCCCGAGTGGCGGTCCGCGCTGGATCCCGACCGGGTGCTGACCGACGTGCCCCGCCTGCCGGTCGCCGAACTGGACCGCTGCGGCGGGGTGGTGACGACCGCGGCCGCCGCCATCGCCTCGACCGGGACCCTGGTCCTGGACGGCGGCCCCGGCCAGGGCCGGCGCGCGCTGACCCTGGTGCCCGATGTGCATCTGTGCGTCGTGCGCGCCGGGCAGATCGTGGCGTCCGTGCCGGAGGCGCTCACCGTGCTGGATGCGTCCCGGCCTCTGACGTTCGTCTCCGGGCCGTCGGCCACCAGTGACATCGAACTCGACCGGGTGGAGGGGGTGCACGGCCCGCGCACGCTGGAAGTCCTCATCGTGGTCCGGGAGTTCGGAGAGGGCCGATGAGGCCCGGTGAGGCTCGGAGAGTCATCTCCCCGGAACGAGAGTCATCTCCCCGCAACGAGGAGGGAGTCGAGCAGTGAAGTCCGTCCTTCACTCAGTACGGCGCAGGATCGCCGGAGCGGCGGTGCGTCACCCGCTCGCGATGCTGCCGGCGCCCCGGCCCGGCAACCCCACGACGGCGGCCTGCTGCACGCTGCCCGCCGAGACACGGGCGGTGGCGAGGGCCAGGGCGTTCGCCCGGGAACGGCTGGCGGCTTGGCGGCTCGCGGACGACACGGCCGAGGCGGCGAGCCTGATCGTCTCGGAGTTCGTCACCAACTCGGTCATGCACAGCGGGGCTGGGGACGTCACCCTGCGACTGGCCCGCTGCTGCGTGTCCCACCTGTGGATCGAGGTCGTCGACGCCGGCGTCTGGCGCATTCGAGCGGGATCGAAGGCCAACGACCTCGCCGAGGGCGGACGCGGCCTGGCACTGGTGGCCGCGATGTCCGAGGCCTTCGCGGTGCACCACACCCGCGACGGCACACGCGCCTGGGCGCTGCTCACCGCCCCCGCGGCACGCCCGAACGCGCCACCGTGAGGTGGGGTGCTGTGCTCCACTGGGTACGCACAGGCGCTCGTCGAGACCGGAGGGCACAAGGCCGTTGGACCCCGCACACACCACCGAGGACCCGGTCCGGCAGCACATCGCCGCATGGTTCGATCGCGCTCGCGCCACGGGAACGCCCCGCAGTGCGGTCGAGGAACGCGCCGTCCACGAGCCCCGTCTGCTGCACGATCTCTCCTGCCGGCCACACCTGGCCGGGCTCACCACCGACGCCGCGATGTGCGACGCCCTGTGCGGCCTCTGCCTGGACTTTCCCTGCGCTCTCTCGATCCGGCGAGCCGACCTGTACGGGATGCTGGTCGCCAGGCTGGAGCCTCAGGCCTCGCCGGGCCGCGGTCACCGGGGCGCACCACTCCCACCGTTCGCCGGCGACATGGGGCAGGACCGGATGTACAGGGCCCTGGCTCACCGGATGCTGTGGCAGGACACACTCGCTCTGGACCGGCGCGAGATGCTCGACGCCGTCGCGTCCACGCTGGCGTCCATGTCGCAGAAGACCGGCCTCGGCAGCCCGGAGCAGGCCTGTGAAACGCTCCTGGCCCGGGGGAGGTTGCTGCGGCGGGACGCCGAGGCGGACACGGTGGCCTTCATCCATGTGATGCTCCGCGACTACTTCGGTGCGCACGCGGACTACTTCGGTGCGCACGCGGTCATCGACGACGGCGATCCGGCACCGCTGATCGCCCACGCCCATCGGGACGACTGGGCCGAAGTCGTCCAGCTGACCGCGACATGGGCCGATGTGCCCCTCCGGACCCGGCTGCTGACCGGGCTGATGCGGCGAGCCGACGCCGAGCCGGAGCACCGCGCCTACCTCGACAGGCTGGCGAAGGCCTGTCTGGAGCAGGGCATGGCCCGCCCGGGTGACAGCAGGCGCATGGACGAGTCCCTCCGGACGGCCATACTGCGCCGCGCCGACCGCCACACCTGAATCACCGCTGAATCACCGCTGAATCACCGCGACACATGGCCCGGGGAGACGGGCGGCCCTGGCTGAGCAGCCGACGGCAGCGCCACCTCACCCGGCGCTACCGCGCCGGACGGACCACCATCGCCGATCCCCCGCCCCGGCGCACCTTCTCCGCCGCCGCCAGCCACTTCCCGTCCGGCAGCCGCTGCACCCCCGTGACCGCACCGATCTCCGGGTTCGCCCGGAAGCTGTGCCCCTTCGCCTCCAGCGCGCTGATCACGTCATCGCTGAACCCGGGTTCCAGATCCGTCTGTGCCGCGTTCCGCTGGCTGGCCCGCGGCGCGGCGATCGCCTCGACCAGCGGCAGCCCCCGGTCGAGGAACCCGGTCAGCGTCTGCAGCACGGTGGTGATGATGGTCGAGCCACCGGGCGATCCGAGCGCCACCACCGGCTTGTCGTGCCGGTCGAGGACGATCGTCGGCGACATCGACGAGCGGGGCCGCTTGCCGGGCCCCGGCAGGTTGGGGTCGTGCACGGCCGGGTCGGCCGGAGCGAAGGAGAAGTCCGTCAGTTCGTTGTTGAGCAGGAAGCCCCGGTTCGGCACGGTGATGCCGCTGCCGCCGGTCTGCTCGATGGTGAGCGTGTAGGAAACGACATTGCCCCACCGGTCCGCGGTGGTCAGATGCGTGGTGCTCTGCCCCTCGTACGTGGTCGGCACCGCCTTGCCGTCCGTGCCGCACGGCCGCGGGCTGCGCGGGTCCCCGGGTGCGAGCGGGCTGCTGAGCACCGCGTCGTCCTTGATGAGGCATTCCCGCGAGTCGGCGAACCTCTGGGAGAGCAGCTCCTCGGTCGGTACGTCCTCGAAGGCGGGGTCGCCGACCCAGCGCCCCCGGTCGGCGAAGGCGATCCGGCTCGCCTCGATGAAGCGGTGCAGGTACCGCACCTCGCTCGCCCGGGACAGGTCGGTGCGCTCCAGGATGTTGAGCGCCTCGCCGACGGTGGTGCCGCCGGAGGACGAGGGGGCCATGGAGTAGACGCCGAGCCCTCGGTAGGAGATCTTCGTGGGCCGCTGGAGCTTGGTCCGGTAGGCGGCGAGGTCCTTGCGGGACAGGTCGCCGGGGCGGGCGTTCCAGCCCGAGGCCGGGTCGGCGGGCGGCTTGTTGACCGTGTTGACGATGTCCCGGCCGATGTCGCCCCGGTACAGCGCGTCGACGCCCTTGCGCCGCAACTCGGCGTAGGTGCGGGCCAGGTCGGGGTTCTTGAAGGTGGAGCCGACCTCCGGGAGCCGCCCGCCGGGCAGGAACAGCTCGGCGGTGTCGGGGAAGTAGCGGAAGCGGGTCTCGTTCGCCGCGGTCTGTGCGCGGAAGGTCTCGTCGACGGTGAAGCCCTCGCGGGCGAGCCGTTCGGCGGGTTTCAGGACCGTGCCGAGCCTGCTGCGGCCCCACTTGTCGAGGGCGCGCTGCCAGGTGGCGGGCGTGCCCGGGGTGCCGACGGAGAGGCCGCTGCTGACCGCCTCGGCGAAGGGGATGGGCTTGCCGTTCTCCAGGAACAGCCCGGAGTCGGCGGTCAGCGGCGCGGTCTCGCGGCCGTCGATGGTGTGCACGGTGCGGGAGCGGGCGTCGTAGTAGACGAAGTAGCCGCCTCCGCCGATGCCGGCGGAGTAGGGCTCGGTGACGCCGAGCGCGGCGGCGGTGGCGACGGCCGCGTCGACCGCGTTGCCGCCCTTGCGCAGGATCTCGATGCCGGCGGCGGTGGCGTCGGGGTCGACGCTGGAGACCGCGCCGCCGTAGCCGACGGCCACGGGTGTCCTGGGAACAGGACTGCCGGGGCCGCCGGGACCTCCCGGTCCGCCCGTGCCGCCTGCGTGCCCGCCGGGCGGCACCGCCGCTCCGACCGAGACCACGGCCGCCGAGACCGCCAGGACCGCCAGTTTCCGTGCCACAGGACGACGCATCCGCACCTCCGGTGAGGGACCGTCCGGGCAGCTTAGTTCATCGCCATGCCCTCGTCAGGAAGGCGGACGGGCGTGCCGCGGATCTCGCTCGGGCATCGTCCCGGTTCCCCGCTCGCATCATTTCGGGTACGGATCGAACGCGAGTTTGTGTGGGGCCGCTAGCATGCGCGCCCATGACTGACGACGTACGCAACATCGTTCTGGCCGCGGTGGCCGCCGGCATCTGTGCCGTTCTGGGCTGGATGGCCCGTACATATCTCTGGAATCGGAAGCTCCGCCGCAAGCAGGCCTTCTTCGGACTGCCGGAGAACTCCGAGTCGCTGCTCGTCGTCAACCGCGATGCCGCCTCGCCGGAGCCCGCGGTGCACCGCTTCGACGTGTTCTCGCTGCTCGAGCTGGCCGCGATCGTGAAGGACTGCGGGGCGCATGTGCAGGTGGTGACGCAGGACGCGGTGCACCAGGGCTTCGGTGAGCGCACGGAGTTCTGCCTGGGCGCTCCCGGTTCGAACCGGAGGCTGGTCGCCCATATGGCGGCGATGCTGCCGGGGGTGCGGGTCAATGCGGATCCGGAGGCGGGGCCGGACAGGGGCGCCTTCCAGATCGGCGGCGAGCGCTACCGCCTGGAGCCGGGCGTCACCGAGTACGTGATCCTGGCCCGTCTGACGGCCGGTGAGCGGCGGGAGGCGCGGCCGGTGTTCCTGTTCTGCGGCCAGCGGGCGATCACCAACCAGGCCGCCACCCGGTATCTGGCCCGCCACCACGAGCGGCTGGCCCGCAAGTACGGTGCCCGCTCCTTCGTGCTGCTGCTGAAGGTGGTCAACTCGCAGGCGTACGGCCCGGATGTGGTGGAGCTGGTCGGGGACGTGACCAAGGCGGCACAGACGCCACTGCCGGCTCCGGCGGCGCAGAAAGCGCAGAAGGCACACTCGGAATCCTGACGTCCGCCACGATTCAACAATCGTTACTGGCACGTAACTCACCGACGGGTTACCCCTGGTAAGGCGAGAAGGTTACCGTCTGGTCACTTTGCACTGACACGAGTGAGGAGTGACCGTGGGACCCCATCGCAAGGCCCTGCGCACGACCGCCGTGGGCGCCGTGTCGGCGACCCTGATCGCCGGAAGCGCCCTCCAGCTCGCCCCCACCGCTCAGGCAGCCCCGAACCCGGTCCGCTTCGTCGACATCACCGGCGACGGCGGCACGGTCCTCAAGGCCAACGTCGTCACCCCCAAGGGCGCCGACGGCAGGACCCGTTACCCGCTCATCGTGCTCCCCACCAGTTGGGGGCTCCCGCAGATCGAGTACCTGGCCCAGGCACAGCAGCTCGCCGATTCCGGATACGTCGTGGTCACCTACAACGTGCGCGGCTTCTGGCAGTCGGGCGGCGAGATCGAGGTCGCCGGACCCCGCGACACGGCCGACGCCTCACGCGTGATCGACTGGGCGCTCGCCCACACTCCCGCCGACGAGCGGCACATCGGCATGGCGGGCGTCTCCTACGGCGCCGGGATCAGCCTGCTCGCCGCCGCGCACGACGAGCGGGTCAAGGTGGTGGCCGCGCTCAGCGGCTGGGCCGATCTGATCGGCTCGATCTACCCCGGGCGCACCCAGTCCGTGCAGGCCGCCGCGGTGCTCGACGGCGCGGGCCGGGTCACCGGCCGGCAGAGCGAGGAACTGCGGTCCATCTTCGCCGACTTCTACGCCTCGAACCTCTCGCGGGAGCAGGAGATCTTCGAGTGGGGGAAGAAACGTTCGCCCGGGACGTATGTGGACCGGCTCAACCGCAACGGCACGGCGGTGATGCTCGCCAACGCCTGGGGCGACACCATCTTCCCGCCCAACCAGTACACCGACTTCTACGAGAAGCTGACCGGCCCCAAGCGGCTGCAGATGCGCCCCGGTGACCACGCCACCCCCGAGATCGTCGGACTGCTGGGGCTGCCCAACGACGTCTGGCAGGACACCCGGCGCTGGTTCGACCACCATCTGCGGGGCGTCGTCAACGGCGTCGACCGCGAGGCCCCCGTCCGCCTCAAGCCCCGCTCCTCCGGCGGCTACGAGACCTACCCCGACTGGAAGTCGGTGGCCGCCACCAGCCGCAAGTTCGACCTCGCCGGCTCCACCACGATCCGCGCCAACGTCAACTCCGGCGCCGACGGCGGGACCGTGTTCCTCTCCAGCATCCTCGACCAGGTGGCCCAGCTGCCGCCGATGACGTACCTGCCGCTGCTGCCCAGACGCTGGGCCGCGGTCTGGCAGTCGGAGCGCTACGGCACGGCGCAGCACATACGGGGGGCGGCGAAGCTGCACACCACCGTCACCCCGACCAAGCCGAGCGGCACCCTCGTCGCCTACCTGTACGACGTGGGGCCGCTCGGCCTGGGCAAGCTGGTCAGCAACGCGCCGTTCACCTTCCACGGGCGCACGCCCGGCAAGCCGTTCGGCGTCGACCTGGAGCTGTTCTCCACGGCCTACGACGTGCCCGCCGGACACCGGCTCGCCCTGGTCGTCGACACGGTGGACCCGCTCTACATCGAGCACAACCCGTCCGGCGCGCAGCTGACCTTCTCCTCGCCGGCGAACGACCCGTCGTATGTGACGGTGCCGCTGCGCGAGCAGTGATCTCCGGCTGCCGCCGGACGGGACTGGCCGATGCGGTCCGCCGCCCCGCGGGTCGGGGGCGGTGGGCCCCGCCCGGTGGCGGCCACCCCGCCCGAGTCGCGAAGTGCCCTGTCCCACCGCGGCGAAAGGCTCATCGTAGTCGAGGAACCGCGGGACGGATGGAATCGCGTCACGCCGCTCAGTGCTTGAGGATCTTGGAGAGGAAGTCCTTGGCCCGGTCGCTCTCCGGACGGGTGAAGAACTCGTCGGGCGTGCGGTCCTCGACGATACGGCCGTCGGACATGAAGACGACCCGGTTGGCCGCCGAGCGGGCGAAGCCCATCTCGTGAGTGACCACGATCATCGTCATGCCGTCGGCGGCCAGCTGCCGCATGACCTCCAGGACCTCGTTGATCATCTCGGGATCCAGAGCCGAGGTCGGCTCGTCGAAGAGCATCACCTTCGGCTCCATGGCCAGCGCCCGCGCGATCGCCACGCGCTGCTGCTGGCCGCCTGAGAGCTGCGCGGGGTACTTGTCCGCCTGGTTGGCGACGCCGACCCGGTCGAGCAGTTCGTGCGAACGCCGGTCGGCCTCCTGCTTCTTGCGGCCGCGGACCTTGACCTGCCCCAGGGAGACGTTCTGCAGGACGGTCTTGTGGGCGAACAGGTTGAACGACTGGAAGACCATGCCGACGTCGGCGCGCAGCCGCGCCAGTGCCTTTCCCTCCTCCGGCAGCGGCTGCCCGTCCACCAGGATCGTGCCGGACTGGATGGTCTCCAGCCGGTTGATCGCCCGGCACAGGGTCGACTTGCCCGATCCGGACGGGCCGATCACCACGACGACCTCCCCCCGGTCCACGGCGAGGTCGATGTCCTGCAGCACATGCAGGTCACCGAAGTACTTGTTGACAGCACGCAGTTCGATCAGCGGATCGCCGGCCATGACCACCCCTACTCATCCTCAGCCGTGCGGTGGTTGCCGCAACGTATCCAGCCAAGATCGCGTGGACGAAGCGACACGCACTTTTCCGGCATAAGCCGTATTTACGCCGTATTTATGTCAGCTGTTTCCCGGCGCGCTTCTCCTCACGTCCCCGCGTCCTCATGTCTCCGAGACCTCGGCGTACAGCTGGGACAGCTCGGGCACGCCGCTGGCGGCCCAGGCGTGTCCCGCGTCCACGACGTCGAACTCCCGGCCGGAGGCCAGCCGCACGACGGGCTGGCCGTCGGAGCGGATCTCCCAGGCGGCGCCGGGCACGGTGCGCACGATGACGGTGCCGAGGTACAGGCCCGCGTCGTTGCCGAGCCAGGTCAGGGTCTCCTCGTCGTCCCGCCAGCCCGGGACCAGCTGGTCCAGCGCCTCCAGGGAGGCCGGGGAGTCGTCCAGCCGGACGCCCGCCCGGGACGCCTGGGAGCGCAGCATGTCGCACTCGGCGAGGAGCTCCGCGATGCCCTCGGGATCGGGCAGCCCCGCCTTCCGGTGCCGGTGGCCCAGGAAAGGGATGTTCATACCTCCAGCCTGTCATTCGGACCGTGTCGCGCACCACAGGCGCGCGGACCGCCGGCCGGGCGGCTTCCGGGACCGTTGTACCTCCGGTCGGCGCATGGCACGTTGACCGCCCCGGTCACACTGTCTAGCTTCTCGTTGCGGTCCGCGTCCGGCGCCGATGGCGGCACGCCGGGTGGAGGGACGGGAGGAGCCGGTGTGCGCCGATGGATCCGTAAGGCCGTGGTCCTGGCGGCCACCTGCGCCTGGCTGGTGCCGGCGACGGTCGTACGGGCCGCGTCCGACCCGCCCCCGTTACCCCTGGAGCTGCTCTTCGACAACGTGGCCGTCAGCGAGGACGCACGCCCGGACGAGGCGGACTTCGACGGCTTCGGCGCCTCCCTGTCCGCGCGGGACCTCACCGCGGCCGACTGGACCCCGGGCCGGGAACTCACCGTGCAGGGCGCCCGCCTGACCTGGCCGCGGTCCCGCCCGGGCGAGCCGGACAACGTACGGGCCTCCGGGCAGCAGGTGCGCCTGTACGGCGGGAGCGGCGACGCCCTCGCCTTCCTGGTGGCGGGCACGGCGGGCGGGGAGACCGGCGGTGCGGGCTCGGTCACCTACACCGACGGCAGCCGCAGCGCCTTCCGGCTGACGGCGCCCGACTGGCGGACCGGCCCCCTGGCCGAGAAGGCCGTCGCCCTGCCGCACGTCAACACCGAGGACGGCCAACTCGCCGAGCGGGCCCGGCTGTATGCGCGGACGGTGCCGCTGCTGCCGGGGCGGTCCGTGGCCTCGGTACGGCTGCCGCGGGCGCGCGGGCTGCATGTGTTCGCGCTGTCGGTGCGGGACATCTCGCAGGGCTGGACCGGCAGTTGGGCGGCGTCCACGTCCGGCAGGACGAGCGTGGGCCCGTGGACGGACCGGACGCTGCGGCTGGTGGTGCACACCTCGGTGGGCGGGTCACGGATCCGGCTGCGGTTCGAGAACACCTTCGCGGACGAGCCGGTGCGCATCGGCGGGGCGACGGTGGCGGTGCGGGCGTCCGGCGCCGAGGCCCGCCGGGAACCGGTGCGGCTGAGATTCCGGGGCCGCTCCGGGGTGGTGGTGCCGGCCGGGGCGCAGGCGTACAGCGACCCGCTGGGCTTCGCGGTGCCGGCGGACACCGATCTGCTGGTGAGCCTCCACCTTCCGGGCACGGTGCGGGACGCCCCCCTGCACGCCGAGGCCCTGCAGCGGTCGTATCTGAGCGAGCCGGGCGACCACACCGGTGACCGCTCCCCCGACGCGTTCCGGCCCGAGGTGACCACCTGGCCGCTGCTGACCGGGGTGGACGTCCCGGGCGGCCCGGGTTCGGTGGTGGTGCTCGGGAACTCGATCACCGACGGGATCAGGTCGACGCCGGACGCCAGCCGGCGCTGGACCGACGTACTGGCCGACCGGCTGCGCGCCCAGCACACGGTGCCCCGCTACGGGGTGCTCAACCACGGGATCTCCGGCAACCGTGTGCTCTCCGACCGGTATCCCGGCGACGGGGCGTCCTCCGACGTCGCCGGGGTGAGCGCGCTGCACCGCTTCGACCGGGACGTCCTCGCCCAGACCTCGGCCCGTACCGCGGTGGTGTTCATGGGCGTCAACGATCTGCGGTGGGGCTGGTCGCCGGACGAGGTGATCGAGGGTCTGCGCGAGCTGGTGGAGCGCGGCCGGGAGCGGGGCCTGCGGATGCTGGGGACGACGCTGCTGCCCTGCGAGGGCGAGTCGCGCTGCACGGCCGCCGTCGACGCGGGGCGGGTCGCGGTGAACGCGTGGATCCGCTCCTCGGGCGTCTTCGACGGTGTGCTGGACTTCGACGCGGTGCTGCGCGACCCGGAGCACCCGGCCCGGATGCTGCCCGCCTACGACAGCGGCGACCATCTGCATCCGGGCGACGCGGGCTACGCGGCGCTGGCCGGCTCGGTGGACCTGCGGGAGCTGGCGGCCGGGCCGTAGCCCGCTACACCTCCGGGCCCACCTGCACGTCGAGGCCCGCCTACACGTCCAGGTCCACCACGACCGGGGCGTGGTCGGAGGCGCCCTTGCCCTTGCGCTCCTCGCGGTCCACATAGGCGTCCTTGACCGCCTTGGCGAAGGGCTCGTTGCCGTACACCAGGTCGATGCGCATGCCCCGGTTCTTGGGGAAGCAGAGCTGGCGGTAGTCCCAGTACGTGAAGGGGCGGTCGTACTTCAGCGGGCGCGGGACGACGTCGGTGAGGCCGGTCTCGCGCAGCGAGGCGAGGGCGGCGCGCTCGGCGGGCGTGACATGGGTGGAGCCCTCGAAGGCGGCCCGGTCGTAGACGTCGTCGTCGGTGGGCGCGATGTTGTAGTCGCCGAGCACCGCGAACGGGCGGTCGCCCGCCGCGTCCCCGGCGACGGCGGCCTTCAGCGCCTCGATCCACTGGAGCTTGTAGGCGTAGTGCGGGTGGTCCACCTCGCGCCCGTTGGGCACGTACACCGACCACACGCGGACCGGGCCGCAGGTCGCGGAGATGGCGCGCGGCTCCACCGAGCCGTCGTAACCGGGGTCGCCGGGCAGCCCCTTGACGACGTCCTCGATGCCGACGCGGGAGAGCACCGCCACGCCGTTCCACCGGCCGGTGGCGTGGACCGCCGACTCGTAGCCCAGTTCGCGCAGTTGCTCGACCGGGAACTGCTCCTCGGCGACCTTGGCCTCCTGCAGGCACAGCACGTCCGTGCCGCTGCTCTCCAGCCAGGCGAGCAGCCTCGGCAGGCGGGCGGTGATCGAGTTCACGTTCCAGGTCGCGATGCGCATGTCTCACAACCTACCCGGAGGGTCCGACAACGCTCGACCACCGCCCGCCCCACGCCCCTGACGTGCGGTTTCTCAGAGGTCGGCCGAGGCTCCGGGGTCGAGCCGGAAGTGCTCGGCGCCGCCGAGGTTGCCGATGTGGCGGTCGTAGATCGGGCGGGCGAGGTCGGTGAGCAGGGCGTCGTGGATGTCGTAGGCGCGCCGGGGGCGCACCTCGCGGACGTAGTCGATGACCTCCGCGACCTTGCTCCAGGGGGCCATCACCGGCAGCATCAGCGTCTCCACCGGCTGGTCGGGCACGGTGAAGGCGTCGCCGGGGTGGAAGAGGGCGCCGCCGTCGACGAGGTAGCCGACGTTGGTGATGCGCGGGATGTCCGGGTGGATCACGGCGTGCAGCTCGCCGTGCACCTGCACGTCGAATCCGGCGGCGCTGAAGGTGTCGCCGTGGCCGACGGTGTGGATGCGGCCGGGGAACGCCGGGGCGAGC
Source organism: Streptomyces thermospinosisporus (assembly GCF_039526425.1). NCBI lineage: Bacteria > Bacillati > Actinomycetota > Actinomycetes > Kitasatosporales > Streptomycetaceae > Streptomyces > Streptomyces thermospinosisporus. Next base: position 132,440 of record NZ_BAAAIZ010000030.1, on the reverse strand, counting down.
TGGTCGGCGACGGACTTCAGCGTCCACACCTGGACGCCGGGGTCGGCCTCGAGCGCGGCCCGCAGCCGCCCCTCGTCGAAGTGGTCGGGATGCTCGTGGGTGACCAGGATCGCCTCCGCACCGTGCGTGGCGTCCTCCTCGCTGAACCCTCCGGGGTCGAGCACGAGCACCCGTCCGTCCTTCTCCAGCCGGACGCAGGAGTGCGACTTCTTCGTGAGCTTCATGGGTCCATCCTGCATCGCCCTCCCGGGCGTTGCGTGACCGAACCTCCGCGCGGCGGCCCCGTCCTCCGGTGGCCGCGCCCGGCCCCGCCTCCCCTCGCCGGCGGCTACTCCTGCGGGGTCGTCTCCTCCAGGACCACCTGCTGGGCGATGCGGAACGCGCGGTTGGCCGCCGGGATGCCGGCGTAGACCGCGCCTTGGAGCAGGACCTCCTTGATCTCGGCGGGGGTGAGGCCGTTGCGCAGGGCGGCACGGACGTGCACCGCGAGGTCGTCCAGATGGCCGCCGGCGAGCAGGGCGCCGAGCGTGACGCAGCTACGGGCGCGCCGGTCGAGGCCGGGCCGGTCCCAGACCTCGCCCCAGGCGTAGCGGGTGACGAGCTCCTGGAAGTCGGCGGAGAAGTCGTCGGCCTCGGCGAGCACCCGGTCGACGTGGGCGTCGCCCAGCACCTCGCGGCGGATCTTGAGCCCGGCGTCGTACGGATCGGGCCGTCCGCAGGTCTGCGGGTCCGGTGCGGCCGGGGCGATCTCGCCGACCGGGCCGGTCTGCGGCGGCACGGCGGCCAGGGCCGGCTGGGCGGCGCCGGCGGGGAGGGCGGTCTGGCCGGTGCCGTACTCGACGGCGGGCTGCCAGGCGGTGGAGAAGTGCCGCACCAGCAGGTCGGTGACGGCGGCGGGCTGCTCCACCGGCACCAGGTGGGAGGCGCCGGGCACCACGGCGAGCCGGGCGTCGGGGATGCCGGCGACCAGCGTGCGGGCCTCGGCGGGCCCGGTGACCTGGTCCTCGGAGCCGACCAGCACCAGGGTCGGCACACCGATCCGGCCCAGCTCGGCGCGGACGTCGAAGGAGGCGAGGGCCTCGCAGGCGGCGATGTAGCAGCCGGGGTCGGTGGTGCGCACCATCTGCACGGCCCACTCGGTGATGGCGGGCTGCGCGGCGGCGAAACCGCCGGTGAACCAGCGGTCGGGTGCGGTGCGGGCCATCGGGTCCAGGCCGTTGGTCCGCACGATCACCCCGCGCTGGCGGAACTCGTCGGCGGTGCCGAAGCGGGGCGAGGCGGCGATCAGCGCCAGGGAGGCGACCCGCTCGGGGTGCCGCAGCGCCAGCTCGGTCCCGATCGCCCCGCCGAGCGCGCACCCGGCGTACCCGAACCGCTGCACGCCGAGCCCGTCGAGGGTGGCGAGCAGCCGTTCCATGAGCTCGCCGACGGAGTCGGCCGGATAGGCGGGGGCGCCGCCGTGCCCCGGCAGGTCGAACCGCATGACCCGCCACTGCTTGGTCAGCTCGGGGATCTGCCGGTCCCACATGTGCCAGGTGGTGCCGAGGGAAGGGCCCAGGATCAGTACGGGGAGGTGTTCCGGCCCGTCAAAGCGGTATTGCAGCGTTTCGGTCCTGGCTTCGGTCACGGGTTCACACCTTCATCTGTCACACACTGTCACACGTCCCCCGCGAGACCTCCCCATGCCTCCGCTGCCGGAGGCAGGCCCGCCACGTCCGGCTTCACGCACAACTTTTCGTCGCTCCTCGTCGACTTCACGTTCGTGTGCCCGGCCCCCATGGCGAGCAGGTGATCCGGCACCCCGCCTCTGGCGAGGAAGGTCAAGCATGACGCCCGAGCATCGTACAGACGGACCGTGCGAAGGCGGTTTTCGTCCGGCATTTTGCACGCCCGCGTCCGGGGCCCTGCTGCTCGGGAAGTCACTGCTTCTGATTGCGGGCCTGCCTCACTTCCCGGTCCACGGCCCAGGCGTCGGCGACCGGACCGAGGTGGCCGAGCTTTTCGGGGTTGATGACCGAGCGGATGGTCGCGATCTGCCCGTCGAGCACCGAGGGACCAGGACCGGCACTCCGCCGCGCGCGAGGCCGTCGGCGCGGTGCTGGCCGATGTGCGACGGTGGACCGGCGGGCCGGCGACCGACGACCGGGCTGTCCTGGCCGTCCGGCGCGAACGCCCCGGACGGACCTGACGGACTGAACGGAGCTGACGGAGCTGACGGACTGGACGGACCAGTCGGTCCGGATGGTCAACGGGCGGCGGCGCGCGGGGGATGATGAAGCGGTGAGCGACGACCAGAGCATTCGCTGGCTCGACGGTTCGGGGAGGGAGCACTGCGCCCGGTGGCGGTCGGAGAGCGGCGGACCGCCTCCGAAACAGGTGCTGGTGGCCGACGACCGGATGAACGCCGACACCGCCTTCCGCCTCGCCTGCGAGGGAACGTCGTTGCTGTGGCGCGGCGACTTCCACAACGCCCGTCAGCTGCTGAGCGCGATGGCGCGGCGCGCCGACCGGAAGCCCCCGAAACGCGGAGCCTCACCGCAGCAGAGCTTCCATCTGTACCGCCAGGCCCAGTCGAGACGTGCACGCATCCTGGGCATGCTGCTCCTGCCCGTGGAGGCCGGGCATGTGATCCCCCTGCGCCGGGCCCCGGACGTGCGCCTGGCCTGCGAGCAGGCGTACGGGCCGTGTCAGGAACCGTATGTGGTGTCGCTGCGCGAGCTGCAGGGCGTCCTCGGGGCGGGCGAATGGCGCCGCAAGGGCGTCCCGGTGCCGGCGCTCGGCGCGTCGGTCGTCCCGCACTACGGGGTCTTCTCCCCGGTGCGCGGCGAATACGTCGACCTGGTGGCCGAGGCACCGCTGCCGTCACCGGACACGGCCTTCGACATCGGTACCGGCACGGGTGTGCTCGCCGCCGTCCTGGCCCGGCGCGGCGTCCGGCAGGTCGTGGCCACGGACCTCGATCCCCGCGCCCTGGCCTGCGCGCAGCAGAACATCGACCGTCTGGGCGCGTCCGCCACCGTCGAGATCCGCCAGGCCGATCTGTTCCCCGACGGCCGGGCCTCCCTGATCGTCTGCAATCCGCCGTGGCTCCCCGGCCGGGCCCGGACGCCGCTGGAGCGCGCGGTGTACGACCCCGGAAGCCGGATGCTCCACGGCTTCCTCGCCGGGCTGTCCGCCCATCTGGAACCGGGCGGCGAGGGCTGGCTCATCATCTCCGACCTCGCCGAGCGCCTCGGACTGCGCGCCCCCACCGAGCTGACCGACCTGTTCACCCGGGCCGGCCTGACGGTGGCGGGACGCCTCGACGCCCGGCCGCTGCACCCCCGCGCCCAGGACCCGGCCGACCCGCTGCACGAGGCCCGCAAGGCGGAAGTCACCTCACTGTGGCGGCTGACGGCGGGCTGAGCACGGCCCGGTGGACCCTTTGGCCGAGCTGAGCACCATCCGCCGGACCCTTCGGCCGAGCTGGACACGGCCCGCCGGTGCTTCGGCCGCCTGGACACCGGCCGCCGGCCCCTTCGGCCGGAGCGAAGGCGGCCCTCCGGCCCACTCGCACGACCCGGCACAGCAACATGCCCCTCGCCGAGGCACGCACCTCAGCGCGCCGGGACCGGAAAGAGCATGCAGCTGCTGGTCGCGTGGGCCAGCAGCCGGTCCTCGGAGTCGCGCAGCTCCGCCTGTGCCAGGGCGGTGCGGCGCCCGGAGTTGAGGACGGTGCCGATGGCGCGGACCTTCCCGGTGTCGACGGTGATGGGGCGCAGGAACTTCAGGGTCAGGTCGAGCGAGGTGTAGCCCATGCCCTGCGGCAGCACGGTCTGCACCGCGCAGCCGGCCGCCGAGTCCAGGAGCGTGGCGTAGACGCCGCCGTGGACGCTGCCGATCGGGTTGTAGTGCTCCTCGCCCGGCACCAGCGCGAAGACCGCCCGGCCGTACTCGGCTTCCTCGAGCGTGATGCCCAGGGTGGCGGCGACCGGCGGGGCGGGCAGCTCCCCGTCCAGCATCTTCCGGATGAAGCCGAGACCGCTGTGATGAGGAACGGCTTCGGCGCAGACCGCGGGGTCCGCCCAGTCGTACGTCCGTGACCTGCGCATACCCGCTCCCGCCTCCGCTCGCCGCCGATCTGACTTCAGAATATGAAGCTAGATGGACAGACAGCTGGCTGTCAATATCGAAGCCAGCCTAGGATGGGCCCATGCCCATGAACTGGCTGGAGACGAGCACCGAGAACTGCACGGTCCAGCGGACGCTGGAGCTGGTCGGCGAGAAGTGGTCGCTGCTGCTGCTCCGGGACGCCATGAACGGCGTCCGGCGCTTCGACGACTTCCGGCGGCACGTCGGGCTCTCCGAAGCCGTACTGGCGAACCGGCTGCGCAAGTTGGTGGCCTCCGGGATCCTGGAGACCGTCGCCTACCGGGAGCCGGGCAGCAGGACCCGGCGCGAGTACCGGCTCACCCGCAAGGGCTGGGACCTGTGGCCCGCGATGATCGCGCTCAAGCAGTGGGGCGACCGCTACGCGGCGGACCCCGAGGGCCCGCCGCTGGAGGTCCGCCACGCCGACTGCGGCGAACCGCTCCAGGCAGTGATCGTGTGCGGCAAGGACCACGGTCCCCTGACGCCCCCACAGGCCCGCACCCGCCCGGGCCCTTCGGCACGTCCCAGGACCTGACGCGACGTCAGTCCGGCAGCGCCACGGTGAGGTCCACCTCGACGAGCTGTCCGGGAAAGCCCAACTGGGCCACGCCCAGCAGCGTGCTGGCGGTGGTGAACGCCGGACCCAGTCCGGACTCGGTGAGCCGGCGCCATGCGGTCGCGAGCATCTCCCGCTCGTCGCTCCGCACATAGATCACCGACCGCACCACGTGGTGTGGTCCGGCATCGACAGCCGCCAGGGCGGTGAGCGCGTTCGCCACCACCTGGTCGACCTGCTTCTCGAGGGAACCGGCACCGACGAGGTCGCCGTTCCGGTCGAGCGGGCACTGTCCCGCCAGGTGGGCCGTGCGCCCGGCCTCCACCACCGTGATGTGGTGGTAGCCGGGCGTCTTGTGCAGTTGCTCGGGATTGATACGCGTGATCTTCTCGGTCATGCCCGCGAGTCTGCCGAGCGTGACGCCGGAACGCATCAGAATTCCCGGGGCGGCGGCGCTACTGGGCGAGCAGCGTGATCCCCAGGGCGAGCAGAGCGGCGACCTTGGCGATCTCCAGGGCCACGTAGTACCAGTGGGCGCGCGAGCGGGGCAGGTCCTCGCCGGCCAGGACCCGGTCCGACCGGCGGTTCAACCGGGGGCGCACCACGCCGAGTTGCACGAGCAGCAGCCCGGCCACCACCGCGGTGAGTGCCACGACCGCGGCCGGCGGGCCGCCGACGGCCACCGCGATGACGACGGCGGCGGCCAGGACGGCCTCCGCGAGGTTCAGCGCGTGGAAGACCAGGCGGCCGATGCCCAGCCCGATCCGGATGGTGACCCCGGGAGCGCGGAATTTCAGGGGCGCCTCCAGGAAGGAGATCGCCAGCACCATGCCGAGCCAGACGAACACGACCGCGCCCGCTGCCGCGGCCGACGTGGTGTTCATGGATGCGTCGCCTCTCTGCCGTACCGGGAGCCGAGTTTCTACGACTATATCTGTAATAATTCGCCGCGCGGGTGGGGTCCTTGAGCGGGAAAGCGAGGCCCTGCGCCCGCTTGACAGGGGTCTGTTTCTACGATCCAGCTGTGTAAAATCGGCAGGGTGAGCGAGCGGACGTTGCAGGACCCGGTCGGCGCGCCCGTGGCGGGTGAGAGCCGGGCGCAGGTGCTCGACGTGCTGCGCGCCTCGCCCGAAGGGCTGGGTGTGCGGGAGATCGCCGAGCGGACGGGGCTGCACGCCAACACCGCCCGCTTCCATCTGGACACCCTCGTCAAGGAAGGCCTCGCCGAGCGCGGCACCGAGGGGGGCGGGCGGCCGGGCAGGCCCCGGGCCGTCTACCGTGCCGTCGCCTCCCGGATGCCGGCCGGCCGGCGCAGCTACCGTCTGCTCGCCCGGATGCTCACCGGCCTGGTCACCGAGGCCCTGCCGCAGCCGGCGCAGTCCGCGGTCGCCGCGGGCGAGGCCTGGGGCCGCTATCTCGCCGACACTCCCCCGCCGTCGCGGCGCGTCGGCCACGACGAGGCGGTCCGGCGGCTGACCCGGGTGCTCACCGACGTCGGCTTCGCGCCCGGCTCCGTCCAGGAGCGGCCGGACCCGGTGATCCCGCTGCACCACTGCCCGTTCCGCGAGATCGCCGCGGAGCACCGCGAGGTGGTGTGCTCGCTGCATCTGGGGCTGATGCGGGGTGTCCTGAAGGAGGTGCGCGCGCCCGTGAGCGTGGACCGGCTGGAGCCGTTCGTGGAGCCCTCGCTGTGCCTGGCCCGTCTCACTCGCGCGCAGGACGAGCAGGCGGCCGGCACCGTCTGATCGCCCGGTGCGGCGACGCGGCGGCCGGCCGGGGTTTACGGCGCGACCGGGTGCGGCACTCGGGGGCCGCGGGTGACTCCCGTGAGGAGTTCTCGCGGTGCGATGCACCGGCCGGGCGCATCGGGAGCCAGTCCGGCGGCACGGCCGGGCGGAACATGAGGGCTGTCGATGACGACGATCGGTGTCGAAGAGGAGTACCTGCTGCTCGACCCGGTCACGGGTCTGCCGGTACCCCTGGCGGACAAGGTGCGCGCCACGGCCGGCCTGGGGCATCTGGTGGCCGACCAGGAGGTGCACAGCGAGCTGCTGCAGGCGCAGGTGAGCGTGGCCACCCCGGTGTGCGGAACGCTGGAGGAGGCCGGCGGGCATCTGCTGCGGCTCAGGCACGCGGTCGGCGCGGCCGCCGAGGCGCACGGCTGCCGGATCGCGGCCTGCGGCACACCCCCGCTGCGGCACGGGCACCCCATGGCCGTCACCGACCAGGCCCCCTACCGGGCCCTGCTGGCCCGGGCGCCCCAGCTGGTGGCGGAGCAGCTGGTCAACGGCATGCATGTGTACATCGGCGTCCCCAGCCGGGAGACCGGGGTGCAGGTGCTGAACCGGATCCGGGTGTGGCTGCCGACCCTCACCGCGCTCTCCGCGAACTCCCCGCTGTGGGATGGTCACGACACCGGCTTCGCCAGCTGGCGCACCGTGATCTCCGGCCGCTGGCCGGTGAGCGGCATGCCCCCGCGCTTCACCGACCTCGCCGACCACGACCGGCGGGTGCGGCAGCTGCAGGACAGCGAGCTGATCTCGGACACCGGGCAGCTGTACTGGCAGGCCCGGCTGTCGGCCGAGCACCTCACCGTCGAGCTGCGGTGCCTGGATGTGCAGCTGCGCGCGGACGACGCGGTGATGGTGGCCGGCCTCGCCCGCGCCCTGGTGGAGACCGCGCTGGCCGAGACCGCAGCCGGCGCGCCCGTCCTCGACTGCGACCAGGAGCTGCTGCAGGCGAGCCTGTGGCACGCGGCCCGCCATGGCCTGAGCACCACCCTGGTCGATCCCTCGGGCCGGCAGCGGCGGGCCGGGGAGATGCTGTACGAGCTGCTGCGCCACGTCACTCCCGCACTGGACGCCGCCGACGACACCCGGCAGGTGACGGCCCTGGTGCACCGGCTGCTGCAGAACGGCACCGGCGCCGACCGGCAGCGCTCCGCCCTGTCCCAGGGCGGTCTGCCCGCCGTCACCGCACTGGTCACCGGCCGGGGCACCCTGCCCTGATCACCGGCCGGGTGCCCTGATCATCAGCCGGCCCCGACCTGTCACAACAGCGACCGCAGGGTGTTCAGGGGCGCGGGCGGATGCGGCGCCACCGGGGGCGGGCGTCGGCGCCCCGGCGTCCGGCGGCTGCGGCGCAGCGGCGGCACACCCGCTGCACCCGGTCGGCCGCGCCGCCGGACTCCGGGAAGACATCGGGCCAGGTCACGTGCGAGAAGCGGGTGAGCTGCGAGCGGCTGAGGGACAGCCCGCACACGGTCTCGTTGCGCCCCGGCTCCCAGGCGTGGACCTCGCCGGCGGGCAGTCTGCGCCGGCCCTCCTCCTGGTCGGTCCACTGGCCGGAGGCGGCGACGGCGTACCGCTTGCCTCGTCCCACGTGCTGCTCCTCTGCTCGCCGGGCCGGCCGGATCGGTGGACACTGGCTGACAGGTCCCACCGAAGCCGCCGTCCCACACGCGTGCGCCGGATGCGCGTGGGCGGGTACCCGGGGCGGGTGAGACTGGCTACCGGGTGAGATCCGGGCGCAGTGGCAGGTGAGGAGAGGGTATGACGCCTTCCGCCGGCGAGGACGGGACCAGGGGTGACGTGCCGCCGCTCATGAGTGACGAGGCCCTGGACCAGCTCCAGGCCGGTCTGGAGCGGCTGGCCCGCGCCCACGGGCGTCTACGGGCGCTGCTGGACGCCGTGGTGACCATCGGCAGCGCCCTGGAACTGGACGTGGTGCTGAACGCCATCACCGACTCGGCCCGCAAGCTGGTCGACGCGCGCTATGCCGCCATCGGCGTCCTGGACGACGAGGGAGAGTTCGTCGAGCTGATCACCTCCGGGTTCGGGGCGGACCGGTACCGGGAGCAGGGGGACCCGGAGCTTCCCCACGGGACGGGACTGCTGGGTGACCTGGTCCGGCGTATCGAGCCGATACGGGTCGACGACCTCGACTCGCATCCCCGGACGGCGGGCTTCCCCGAGGGGCATCCGGTGATGAAGACGATGCTGGGCGTGCCGATCGTGGTGCGCCGCACCGTCTACGGCAACCTCTACCTCACCGACAAGAAGGGCGGCAGCCCCTTCACGGACGACGACGAGGAGATCGTCACGGCCCTGGCGAGCGCCGCGGGCGTGGCCATCGAGAACGCCCGCCTGTTCGAGCAACTGCGCCGGGCCACCGAGGAGTTCCAGCGCCGCCTGCTGCCTCGCCTGCCCGATCTGCCGGGCCTCGGCCTGCAGGCCCGCTACGAGCCCTCCACCCGGGCGCCCCGCATCGGCGGCGACTGGTACGACCTGATCCATCTGCCCGGCGGCATCCCCTGCCTCATGGTGGGCGACGTGATGGGCCACGGCCTGGAGTCGGCCACTCTGATGAGCCGGATCAGCAACGCCCTGCGGGTGATCGCCTACCAGGAGCAGGGGCCGCCCAGCCGCATCCTGGGGCATCTGGACGAGCTCCTGCACGACATCCAGGGCGGACCGATGGCCACGGTGGTGGTGGCACGTCTGGAGGCCCCCGCCGCCGACGGCAGCCGTCTGATGCGCTGGGCCCAGGCGGGCCATGTCCCGCCCCTCCTGGTCACGACGGATCACCAGGCCCGTTATCTGGAGGGCGAGGCGGGCGGTCATCCCCTGGGCGTCGATCCGGACCTGCTGCGGCCCGATCACGAGGTGGTCCTGCCGCCCGGTGCGACCGTCCTGCTGCACACGGACGGGCTGATCGAACACCGCGGCCAGTCCCTCACCGAGGGCATGCGCACCGCCGCCCATGTCGCGGCCCGGCACGCCGTCCTCCCGCTCGACACCCTGTGCGACGCCCTGCTGGCGGCACGCGTCGACAACCTGCAGGACGACATCGCCCTGCTCGCCGCCCGCCTCCGCACCCCGTGAACCGGACCTGCGCCGCCCGGCCGTACGCCGACGCCGGTCACCGGCCCTACGCCGACGCCAGCTCCCGTCCCGTCTCCTGGCGCTCGGCCTCCCGCGTCCTCCGGTGCAGCACCACCTTCAGCGCGCCGGTGTCGGGACCGCTGGAGAAGGTGTCGTAGGCGTCCTCCGCGCGGTCGAGGCCGAACCGGTGCGTCACCAGCGGGGAGACCGTCAGGCGCCCCAGGGACAGCAGGTCGATCAGCCAGGGCGTGGAGGAGGTGTCCACCTGGCCGGTGCTGATCGTCACGTTCCTGCGCCACAGGCACTCGAGGTGCAGCGTGGCCGGCTTGCCGTGGTGGCCGATGTTGGCGAGGCGCCCGCCCGTGCGGACCGCGCGGGTGGCCAGCAGGAAGCTGTCGGGGTCGCCCGCCGCCTCGATGACCACGTCGGCTCCCGGCCCGTCGGAGAGGTCGGCGAGCAGCCGTCCGGGCAGCTGGGCGGCGTCGGCGCCGAGGCGCAGCGCGGCCCGCAGCCGGGCGTCGGACAGGTCCACGGCGACGATCCGCCGGGGTGCGTAGAGGCGGGCGACGGACACGGCGGCGAGTCCCACCGGGCCCGCGCCCACGATCACGACCGTGTCTTTGGGGCCGACGCGTCCCTTGCGGACCCCCACCTCGTAGGCCGTGGGGAGGACCTCGGCGAGCAGGACGGCGTCGTCGAGGGAGAGGTGGGCGGGCCGGCGGTGGGTGGCGTAATCGGCGAAGGGGACGCGCACGTACTCGGCCTGGGTCCCGTTGATGACGTTGCCGAGGACCCATCCCCCGCCGCCGCGGCACTGCCCGTAGCGGGAGTCGCGGCACGGCGCGCAGCGTCCGCAGCCGGAGACGGACGAGACGATCACCTGGTCCCCCGGCCGCCGGTCATGCACCTCGGGACCGGCCTCGATCACCTCGCCGACGGCCTCGTGGCCGAGGACCGTCCCCGGCCGCACCTCGGGCAGTTCGCCTCGGCGGATGTGCAGGTCGCTGCCGCAGACGGCGGCCGCCTCGACGCGTACCAGGACGTCGGTGGCCTCCTGGACCGAGGGATCCGGAACGGTGTCCCAGGAGATCCGCCCGGGACCGTGGTAGACGAGTCCTCGCATCGCTGCTCACTCCCTCGCCACCTCGTCTCAACCGTCTCCTTCCCCGGCCGGGACGGCAACCCCCGAGGCCGGCCGGCTCTCGGCCAGGGACCTTCGGCCCTGTGACCGACGTCTCATCTGTCCGATGGTGGTGGAAAAGGAAAAACCGCCAGTTTCCCACTGGAGGCCGGACGATCAGCTTTCCTGTGGAGGCCGGACGATGAGTGCAGCACAGCCACCGCACGCGTCCGGGCGGCCAGCGCCCGAGGGTCCCGCGCCGAAGGGCAGGAACCCGTTGATCCGGACGTCGGACCGGGTGGAGGCCTGGCTCCGCCGTGCCCTGCTGCTGGTCCTCGTCGCCGGTATGCCGCTGGCCGCCATCGCCGCGGGCACGGCGGCGTACGAAAGGGCGATGCACACCGTGCAGGTCCAGGCGGCCGATCGGCAGCAGGTCAGTGCCGAGCTGATCTCCGGCACCGTGGACGCGTACCACGGGGCCAAACAGCAGGCACAGGTCCGCTGGTCCGAGGAGGACGGCACCGTCCGTACGGGCACCGCCCTGGTCGACGCCGACACCCCCAAGGGGGCCACCGTGAAGGTGTGGGTCGACCGGGACGGTTACGTCACCAGCCCGCCGATGACCGACATGCAGGCGATGGCCAACGCCTTGTTCACGGGAGGTCTGACCACGCTCGGTGTGGTGGCCGCGACCAGTGCGGCACACGCACTGCTGCGCGCGGCACTGGACCGGCGGCGGTACGCGCAGTGGGAGGCCGAGTGGAGTGCGGTGGAGCCCGAATGGGCGGCCCGCTTCCACCGGTGAGGGCCGGGAGCACCCGGCCCGGGCGGTACCTGCAAGCCGGCCTTGAGAAGGCCCACTCGCAACGAGGAGGAACAAACATGACGCAGCCCACCCAGCACAACCCGCTGACCGTCTGGAACCCCCTGCGGGAGCTGGAGGATCTGCAGGCGCGGATGGATCACCTTCTGCGCACCACCTTCCCCTTCCCGGGAGCCGGCTTCCCCGAGAACGGCGGGTCCGACGCGTGGATGCCGGCGGCCGACGTCGAGGAGACCGAGGACGCCTACCTGGTCGAGCTCGAGCTGCCGGGGGTGAAGAAGGATCAGATCACCGTGGAGGTCAGCGAGGGCGAGCTGGCGATCCACGGCGAGATCAAGGAGAAGGAACGCGCAGGCGTGATCCGGCGGAACACCCGCCGCGTCGGCCGGTTCGAGTACCGCATGGCCCTGCCGAGCAACGTCGACACGGAGCACATCGGTGCCGAACTCACCGAGGGGATCCTCACCGTGCGCGTCCCGAAGGCCGAGAAGAGCAAGCCGCAGCGGATCGAGATCCGCGGCTGAGCGCCTGCGGCGCGAGGAAAGGGCCTGATCATGCGAGCACACCTCGGCGATCAACTCGTCGTCGAGAGTCCGGCCACCGGCGCCGTCCGGCGCGACGGTGAGATCGTCGGGCTGCACCACGCCGACGGCACACCTCCGTACGACGTGCGCTGGTCGGACACCGACGAGGTGACGCTGGTGTTCCCCGGGCCCGACGCGCACATCCGGCACGTGGGTCACGCGCCGGACACGGGGCAGCCGGCTCCCCCGTCCGCGAGGACCGCGGACACCGG
>NZ_BAAAIZ010000030.1:56895-120109 GCF_039526425.1 Streptomyces thermospinosisporus | reverse complement strand
GCCTTCGGCCGCGAAGGCCGCGGACACCGGCCGGCGGGCGTCTTCGTCCGCGAAGGCCGCGGACACCGCTGAGCAAGCACCTTCGTCCACCGACGGCGCGGGCGAGGCGTCCGGCACGGCCGCGCCGCCGGACGGCCCCAATCCGGGAGACATCGGGCGGCGGGTGGCCGCCGAGCGCGAACGGCTCGGGCTGTCGAGGGAGGAGACCGCCCGCCGGGCCCGGATCGCCCCGGAGTACCTGGCCTACATCGAGGAGCAGCCGGCCGCGCCCAGCCTGGCCACGCTGATCAGCCTGGCGGCCGCGCTCGGCACCGATGTGCAGTCCCTCCGCGGCGGCGGCAGGGATCTGCCGCCCGGCCGGGGCTCCGCACTGCTCCACCCCGAGCTGAGGGACCTCAGTCCCGAGGAGTGCCGTGCCAGGCTCTCCACCCACGGGGTGGGACGCATCGCCGTGACGACGCCGGACGGCCCGGCCGTCGTCCCGGTCAACTACGACGTCGTCGACGGCGCGATCGTCTTCCGGACGGCACCGCACTCCGTCCCGGCACAGGCCGTGGGCTCCGAGGTCGCCTTCGAGGTGGACCACCTGGACGAGGCCATGAGCCAGGGCTGGAGCGTGCTCGCCGTGGGCCCGGCCCAGCCGGTCACCGAGCCGGCGGCCGTGCGACGGCTCACCGAACGGGCGCGCAGCTCGCCATGGGCGGGCGGCGAGCGCGAGATGTGGGTGTCGATCCGGCCCACCCGCCTCACCGGGCGCCGCATCCTGCCGGCCGACCGGTGACCGGCACTACCGCCCTCACAAGGGAGGCCACCATGTCCGAGCAGGACCTCTCCACCACCCCGGGCCTCTCCGACGAGCAGGTGAGGGCCCTCGTCCGGGACGCCTGTGCCGCCCCGTCGATGCACAACGCCCAGCCGTGGCGGTTCCGCTATCTGCGCGGCAGCGGCGAGTTCCAGCTGCGCGCCGATCCGGACCGGGTCCTGCCGCACGCCGACCCGGACCGCCGCGCCCTCCATCTGGGCTGCGGCGCCGCCCTGTTCAATCTGCGGGTGGCACTGGCCCACCTGGGCCGCTCCCCCCGGATCCGGCTGCTGCCCGATCCGTCCGACCCGGACCTGCTCGCCACCGTAGGAGCGGCCGCCGGCAGCGGCGACGGCGATCCCGGCGAACTGGCCGCGCTGCATCCGGCTATCCCCGAACGGCACAGCAGCCGCTTCCCCTTCGAGGAGACGCCTCTCCCCGAGGAGCTGCGCGCCGCCCTGGCCGACGCCGCCCGCAGGGAGGGGGCGGAGCTGGCCTTCCCTTCCCCGTGGCACCTCGAGCAGGTGCTGGACCTCATGGCGGAGGCGGAGGTCCGCAACAAGGACGATCAGGGCAGCGAGGAGGACCTGGCCCGCTGGACCCGCCCCGACGCCGTGTCCGAGGACGCGGCCGCCGACGGGGTTCCCGGCTACGCCTTCGGCCCGCGCAGGCGCGGCGGCAAGGCGCCGATGCGCGACTTCGCCGGGGGCAGGACGGTGGCGGCGGACCCCGGGTCCGCGGAGTTCGAGCGCATTCCCCAGCTGGCCGTCCTGAGCACCGCCCGCGACCGCCCCGAGGACTGGCTGCGCGCCGGGCAGGCCATGCAGCGCGTGCTGCTGCTGGCCACCCGCGAGGGCCTGTCCAGCTCCTTCGCCACCCAGGCCCTGGAGTGGAGCGATCTGCGCTGGCAGCTGCGCGACCCGGTGTCCGGGACCGGGGTCGTGCAGGTCGTGCTGCGGCTCGGATACGGCCCCAAGGGCCCCAGGACGCCGCGCCGTCCGGTGCCGGACGTGCTCGACATCGAGGGATGACCCGGCTCCGGCCCGCACCGGCGTCTTCGGAAGGGAGCAGCCGATGGCTGACGGCAGGCGGGCGGATCCGCTCGTGAGGGAGACGACGGGTCTGACCTCGGCCGAGGCCGCGCGGCGGCTCCGGGTGCACGGTCCCAACGAGATCCCCTCCCGGCCGCCCACCCCCGTCTGGCGCCGGGTGCTGCAGCAGCTCCGCGATCCGCTGATCCTGGTGCTGCTGGTGGCGGCCGCCCTGACGATCGCCACCGGGGACCTGTCCGACGCCGCCGTGATCCTGCTGGTGATCGTCGTGAACACCGTCGTCGGTGTGGTGCAGGAGGTGCGGGCCGAGCAGGCGGTCAGGGCGCTGTCCGCGATGAGCGCGCCGGAGGCCCGGGTGGTGCGGGACGGCGCGGAACGCTCCGTCCCGGCCGCCGAGGTCGTGCCCGGTGATCTGGTGCTGCTCGCCGAGGGTGACATCGTCCCCGCCGACGGGAAGGTGGTGGACGCGGCGCAGCTGCTCGCGGACGAGTCGTCGCTCACCGGCGAGTCGGTACCGGTCGAGAAGGCCCCCGATGCCGACGGCCCGCGCGGCACGGTGTCGGCGGGCACGGTCGTGGTGCGCGGCCGGGGCCGGATGGAGGTCACCGCCACCGGGGCGGCCGGCGCGCTCGGCCGGATCGCGGCGCTGATGGGCACGGGCCCGGGCCTCACACCGCTGCAACGGCGCCTGGTGCGGTTCGGCCGGGTGCTGGCCGCGGCCGTCGTGGTGCTGTGCGCCGTGGTCCTGGCGCTCGGGCTGGTGCGGGGGCAGCCCGTGGAGCTGATGATCGTGGCGGCGATCAGCCTGGCCGTCGCCGCCGTCCCGGAGTCCCTGCCCGCGGTGGTGACGCTGTCGCTCGCGCTGGGGGCGCGGCGGATGGCGGACCGGCGGGCCATCGTCCGCAGGCTGCCGGCGGTGGAGACGCTCGGCTCGGTGACGGTGATCGCCACCGACAAGACCGGGACGCTCACCGAGGGCCGCATGGCGGCCGAGCGGCTGTGGACGCCGCACGGCGGGGCGACCGTGACCGGCGAGGGCTACGCGCCCGAGGGCGGCGTGCTCCGCGACGGCCGTACCGTCGGCGTGGACGACGCACCCGATCTCGCGGCGCTGCTGCGGGTGGCGATGCTGTGCAACGACGCGGCGCTGCAGCCTCCGCGGGGCGCATCCGAAGGCGATGAAGGCACGGCGGAGCGCAGGGCGGTACCGGACGGCTCGGACGAGTGGAGCGCGCTGGGCGACCCCACCGAGGCGGCCCTGCTGGTGGCGGGGGCCCGCCTCGGTCTCGACCGGCAGGAGCTGGACCGGACGCTGCCCCGGGTGGGCGAGATCCCTTTCGACAGCGGACGCAAGCGCATGACGACCGTGCACCGCCGACCCGGCGGCGGAGTGCTCATCGCCTGCAAGGGCGCCCCGGAAGCACTGCTGCGGCCCGACGTGCTGTCCGACGGCCCCGAGACCTTGAGCCGGGCGGCGGCCGAGGCGGAACGGCTCGCCCGGCACGGCTACCGGGTGCTGGCCGTCGCCTCCGCCGAACGCCGAACGGCTCAGCAGCCGCCCTCCTGGGAGTCGGGCCTGTCCCTGCTGGGCCTGGTCGGCATCGTGGACCCGCCGCGCAGCAGGTCGGCGGGGACGATGGCCGCCTGCAAACGCGCCGGGATCGTCCCCGTCCTCATCACCGGCGACCACCCCCTCACCGCGCGGGCCGTGGCCGAGCGGCTCGGCATCGCCTCGCGCGACGAAGAGGTCACCACGGGCCGGCTCATCCGGGAGGGCCGGGCGGGCGATCTGACGGGCGTACGGGTCTTCGCCCGCACCACTCCCGAGCAGAAGCTGGACATCGTCGAGGCCTGGCGCGGCGCCGGGCACGTGGTGGCGATGACCGGTGACGGCGTCAACGACGGCCCGGCTCTGCGCCGGGCCGACATCGGTGTGGCGATGGGCCGCCGGGGCACGGAGGTCGCCCGTCAGGCGGCCGACCTGGTGCTCGCGGACGACAATCCGGGCACCATCGTGGCGGCCGTGGAGGAGGGGCGCCGGGTCTACGACAATGTGCGCCGCTTCCTGCTGTACGGGCTGGCCGGCGGCACCGCGGAGATCCTGGTGATGCTGTTCGGTCCCTTCCTGGGGATGCCGCTGCCGCTGCTGCCCGCGCAGATCCTGTGGATCAATCTGCTGACGCACGGCATTCCGGGGGTGGCGCTGGGCGCCGAGCCGGTCGCCCCGGACGCGATGCGCCGGCCGCCCCGGCCGCCGGAGGAGAGCGTGCTGGGTGCCGGGCTGTGGCCGCGGATCCTGCTCATGGGGGCGTTCATCGCCACGGTGACGCTGGTGGTGGGCGTCTGGGCGCGGGAGACGGGCCGCCCCTGGCAGTCGATGCTGTTCCTGGTGCTCGGTGCGACACAGCTCGGTGTGGCGCTCGGCTCGCGTGCCCGCCCGGGCAGCCTGGCCAACCCGTTCCTGCTGGTCGCCGTGGGCGCGGCGCTGGCCCTTCAGGTGGCCGGCGTCTATCTGCCCCCGCTGCAGGAGCTGCTGGGCACTCAGCCGCTGGCGCCGGCCGACCTGGTGATCGCGTTCCTGCTGTCCGGCCTCGGCCATGTGGTGATGCGGCTGCAGACCCGGTTGAGACCGGAACGGTCTCCCGGCATCGCGCCGCACGACTCTGGTGGCGGCACTGAGGGGTTCGGGCGAGGCTTGGTGGGAGGGCTTCGTGAGCTTCGTGACGGGAAGTCCGGTGAGACGAGGAGGCTCCGGTGAGTGGCGGACTGGTGGTCGTGGGCGTGGACGGCTCGGCGTCGAGCCTTGCCGCCGTGGAGGTGGCCGCGCGCGAGGCGCGGCTGCGCGGTGCGGGACTGCGGGTGGTGCACGCGTTCTTCTGGCCGGCACTGCATGTGCCGGTGGGACCGTCGCCCTTCGGCCCGGCCGAGGGCGGCCTCCAGAACATGGCCGAGCGGCTGCTGAGCGAGGCGGTGCAGCGGGCGAAGGCGGCCGAGCCGGAGCTGGACGTCACCGATGTGCTGGTCACCGGGGAACCGCTGACGGTACTGGAGGCCCAGTCCCGTGCCGCCGAGCTGGTGGTCGTCGGCACCCGGGGCATGGGCGGCTTCGTGGGGCTGCTGGTCGGCTCCACCGCGGTCCATCTGGCGGCGCACGGGCAGTGCCCGGTGCTGGTCGTGCGCAAGGAGCCGAATCCGGACGGCCCGATCGTGCTGGGCGTGGACGGCTCCCCTGCCGGGCAGCGGGCCATCGAATTCGCCTTCACCGAGGCCGAGTTGCGCGGCGCCCCGCTCCTCGCGCTGCACGTCTGGAGCACCTGGACCGCTGCCCTGCCGCCGCCGCCCACCCCGGCGGCGCCGTACGCCAACGAGCCGGAGGCGCTCCGCGAGGAGGAGGAGCAGCTGCTGTCCCAGGCCCTGGCGGGCCATCAGGAGAAGCACCCCGACGTCCCGGTCGAGCGCAAGGTGGTGCGGGGCGGCGTCCGGGAGTCGCTGATCGAGGCGAGCCGGGACGCCCGGATGCTGGTCGTGGGCGCCCGCGGCAGGGGCGGTTTCACCGGTCTGCTGCTCGGCTCGGTCAGCCAGGCCATGCTGCACCACGCGTACTGCCCGGTCGCGGTGGTGCGCGCACCCCACTCGTGAGCCGGTCGCATGGGGTTGAGCCGGCCGCCTTCGGTTGAGTGCGCTCAGCTCACGCGGTCCCAGCCGCGGCGCGGGGGGCGGGTGCCGAGCCGGGTGTCGCGGCTGCGGTAGACGATGTACGGCCGGGTCAGATAGCCCAGCGGCGCGGTCAGCATGTGCACCAGCCGGGTGAAGGGCCAGATGGCGAACAGCAGCAGGGCGCTGACGGCGTGCAGCTGGAAGAGGACCGGGATGCCGGTCATCAGGTCGGGGTCCGGCTGCAGGGAGAAGACCGAGCGGAACCACGGGGAGACGGTCTCGCGGTAGTTGTAGCCGCCACCGGCGATGTTCGCCGCAACGGTCGCCGCCAGCCCCAGTCCGATGGTCACCGCCAGCGCCAGGTACATCGCCTTGTCATTGCGGGTGGTGGCGGAGAAGACCGGGCCGACGGTGCGGCGCCGGTAGATGAGGATGGCCATGCCGCCCACGGTGGCGACCCCCGCGACCGTGCCGAGGACCACGGCCAGGACGTGATACGTGTGCTCGCTGATGCCCACCGCCTCGGTCCAGCTCTCCGGGATCAGCAGCCCGCCGACGTGGCCGAGCGCCACGATCAGGATGCCGAAGTGGAACAGGGGGCTGCCGATCCTCAGCAGCCGGTTCTCGTACAGCTGGGAGGAGCGGGTGGTCCAGCCGAACTTGTCGTAGCGGTAGCGCCAGATGTGGCCGAGCACGAACACGGCGAGGCTGAGGTAGGGCAGCACCACCCACAGCAGGATCCCGCCGGTGCCGGACTCCACCGCCAGGGTGACCGGGTGCGCGGGTGCGGTGCTCATCGGGGACCTCCAGCCTGCGGGGCGGACAGGTACTGCGGCGGTGCGGAGGGGTCGAGGCCGTAGGGATCGAGTCCGACCTGCTCCTCGGGCGGGCCCTCGGCGGCGAGCCGGGCCACGGCCTGGCGCTGGTCGCCCGCGAGGGGCGGCAGCGTGGCGGACACGGAGTCCAGCAGGTGCGCCCAGGGCGAGCCGGTGTCCCGCAGGGAGAGCCGCAGCAGCTCCAGGCCGGCCCGGTGCTCGGTGAGCAGCCGGTGCCCGGCAGCGGGCTCCGCGCCCGCGAACTCCAGCAGCACGGCCAGATGGTCGGGCAGCTCCTCCTCGCCGAGCCGCCAGCCGGCCCTGGCGTAGGCCTGCTTGAGCCGCAGCAGGGCAAGGCCCCGCCTCCGGGTGTCGCCGTGCGCGTAGTAGGTCAGGTACGGGCAGCAGCGTTTGCGGTGGTCGAAGGTGTCCACATAGGCCGCGGCCAGGTCGTCCGGCTGGACGGCCCGCACGTGGGCGGTGAAGCGCAGCAGCGGCTCCCGCACCTGCCCGGGCAGGACCGGTGCCACACGCTCGGCGAGCGCCGTCCGGGACGGCGTGTCGTCGGGGTATCCGAGCAGCAGGGACTGGATCTGCCAGGCGTACGGATGCCAGGACTCGATCCGCTGACGTGCCGCCGGCTTGATCGTCCGCTTCACGGCTTCGGCTCCCCTCCGCTGTCGTCGCCGCCGTCGGTGCTTCTGGGCGGGAACAGGCCCGGTGGTGTGCCTCTGCCGTCCCAGTTGAGGAGGTTGACGCGGGGGCCGCTGCGGACGGTGGGCGCGGGGGTGTCGGAGGTCTGCCGGTCGCGCAGGGCGCGGTAGTTCTCCACGGCGATGGGTGCCGCGCCGCCGGAGGTCTCGCCGAAGGGGCCGGAGCCGCCCATGCCGGGGCCGCCCTCGTAGTCCAGGCTGCACTCGGTGGCCAGCTCCTCAAGCCGGTGGGCCTGTTCGGCGTGGGCGGGCGGGATGACGTACCGCTCGTCGTACTTGGCGAGGGCCAGCAGCCGGTACATGTCGTAGAGCTGCTCCCCGGTCATG
Source organism: Streptomyces thermospinosisporus (assembly GCF_039526425.1). Taxonomy (NCBI): domain Bacteria; kingdom Bacillati; phylum Actinomycetota; class Actinomycetes; order Kitasatosporales; family Streptomycetaceae; genus Streptomyces; species Streptomyces thermospinosisporus. The sequence continues at coordinate 112,743 of NZ_BAAAIZ010000030.1, read as the reverse complement.
CCGACCGCCTCGGCGATGGCGTCCTGCGGTTCGCGGCCCAGGTTGATGTCGCGCATGTAGGAGCGCATGGCGGCGAGGCGCCGCAGCACCAGGTCCACGGGGGCCGGGTCGCCGGCGGTGAACAGCTGGGCGAGGTAGTCGACGGGGATGCGCAGGGCGTCGACGGCGGCGAAGAGATTGCGGTGGTCCTCGGCGTCGTGGCCGGTTTCGCGCACCGCGTCGACCACGGGCGACAGCGGCGGGATGTACCAGACCATGGGCAGCGTCCGGTACTCCGGGTGCAGCGGCAGCGCCACCCGGTAGGTGTTGATCAGCGCGTACACCGGGGAGCGCCGGGCGGCCTCCATCCAGTCGTACGGGATGCCCGCCCGCTCCGCCGCCTCGGCGACCTGCGGGTCGTGCGGGTCCAGGAACACCTGCCGCTGCGCCTCGTACAGATCCGTCTCGTCGGGCGCGGAGGCGGCCTCCAGGACCTTGTCGGCGTCGTAGAGGACCAGGCCGATGTAGCGCAGGCGGCCCACGCAGGTCTCGGAGCAGACGGTGGGCAGCCCGACCTCGACGCGCGGGAAGCAGAAGGTGCACTTCTCGGCCTTGCCGGTGCGATGGTTGAAGTAGACCTTCTTGTACGGGCATCCGGTGACGCACATCCGCCAGCCGCGGCAGCGGTCCTGGTCGACGAGGACGATGCCGTCCTCCTCGCGCTTGTAGATGGCGCCGGAGGGGCAGGAGGCCGCGCAGGAGGGGTTGAGGCAGTGCTCGCAGATGCGCGGCAGATAGAACATGAAGGTCTGCTCGAACTCGAATCTGATCCGCTCGGAGACCTGGCCGAGCAGCACGTCCTTCTCTTGCGTCGTCTCCGAGCCGCCCAGGTCGTCGTCCCAGTTGGCCGACCAGGAGATCTTCATGTCCTTGCCGGTGATCAGCGACTTGGGGCGGGCGACCGGCGTGTGCTCCTGGAGCGGGGCGTTGGTGAGGGTCTCGTAGTCGTAGGTCCAGGGCTCGTAGTAGTCGTCCAGGGACGGCAGGACGGGGTTGGAGAAGATGGTGGCCAGCTTCTTGAACCGGCCGCCCGCCTTGAGGGTGAGCCGGCCCCGCTTGTTCAGCTGCCAGCCGCCGCGCCAGCGCTGCTGGTCCTCGTAGCGGCGCGGGTAGCCCTGGCCGGGGCGGGTCTCGACGTTGTTGAACCACACGTACTCGACGCCGGTGCGGTTGGTCCACGCCTGCTTGCAGGTGACCGGGCAGGTGTGGCAGCCGATGCACTTGTCCAGGTTCATCACCATCGCCATCTGGGCCATCACGCGCATCAGTACGTCACCTCCTGGTCGGCGCGGCGGCGGACGACGGTGATCTCGTCGCGCTGGTTGCCGGTCGGGCCGAGGTAGTTGAAGGCATACGACAGCTGGGCGTAGCCGCCGATGAGATGGCTCGGTTTGATCAGCAGCCGGGTCAGGGAGTTGTGGATGCCGCCGCGCCGGCCGCTGGTCTCGGTGCGGGGCACGTCGATGAGGCGGTCCTGGGCGTGGTGCATGTAGACGGTGCCCTCGGGCATCCGGTGCGAGACGACGGCCCGGGCGGCGACGACGCCGTTGCGGTTGACCGCCTCCACCCAGTCGTTGTCCCTCACCCCGATCTTGGCCGCGTCCTTGGTGCTCATCCAGATCGTCGGGCCGCCCCGCGACAGCGACAGCATGAACAGGTTGTCCTGGTACTCGGAGTGGATGGACCACTTGTTGTGCGGGGTCAGATAGCGCACGGTGACGCCGAGTTCGCCGACCTCGCCGAGGCCCGGCTCGCCGAACAGGGCGTCCATGTGCAACGGCGGCCGGAAGACGGGCAGTTGCTCGCCGAGCGCGAGGATCCAGTCGTGGTCCAGGTAGAAGTGCTGGCGGCCGGTGAGGGTGTGCCACGGTTTGAGCCGCTCGACGTTGACCGTGAACGGCGAGTAGCGGCGTCCTCCGGTCTCCGAGCCGGACCACTCCGGTGAGGTGATCACCGGGACGGGGGCCGCGCGGGTGTCGGCGAAGGTGATCTGCTTGCCCTCGTGCTCGGCGGCGAGATCCGCCAGCCGCGTGCCGGTACGCGCCTCCAGCGCGTGGAAACCCTGGGTGGCCAGATGCCCGTTGGTGGTGCCGGACAGGGCGAGGATCGCCTCGCACACCTGCGTGTCGCGGGCGATCGAGGGCCTGCCGTCGGCCACCCCGCCGCGCACCGTGCCGTTCTTGTGCCGCAGATACTCCAGTTCGCGGTCGACCTTGAAAGTCACCCCTTTGGTGGTGGCCCCGAGGGTGTCGAGGAGCGGCCCGAGGGCGCCCATCTTCTCGGCGACCGCCGGGTAGTCGCGTTCCACCGTGATCAGCTTCGGCAGGGTGCGGCCGGGCACCGGCTCGCACTCCCCCGCCTTCCAGTCCCTCACCCGGCCGTGCGGGGTGGCCAGTTCGTCGGGGGTGTCGTGCAGCAGCGGCGCGGCGACGACGTCCCTTCGCACCCCGAGGTGACGGGCGGCCTGACGGCTGAACTCCTCGGCCAGGGTGCGGAAGATGTCGAAGTCGGTGCGGGTCTGCCAGGGCGGCGGGATCGCCGGGGTGAAGGCGTGCACGAAGGGATGCATGTCCGTACTGGACAGGTCGTGCTTCTCGTACCAGGTGGCGGCGGGCAGCACCACGTCGGAGTAGACCGTGGTGCTGGTCATCCGGAAGTCGAGGGTGAGCAGCAGGTCGAGCTTGCCCTCGGGGGCCTCCTCCCGCCATTCCACGTCCCGGGGCCGGGCCTCCGGGGGTGCCTCGGCGGCCCGCACCGAGGAGTCGGTGCCCAGCAGATGCTTCAGGAAGTACTCGTTGCCCTTGGCCGAGGAGCCGAGCAGATTGGCCCGCCACACGGTGAGGACGCGCGGGAAGTTCTCGGGCGCGTCCGGGTCCTCACAGGCGAACCGCAGCCGCCCGGCCCTGAGTTCCTCCACCACGTGCTCGGCGACGCTCCGGCCGGCCGCCTCGGCCTCGTCGGCCAGGTCGAGCGGGTTGCGGTCGAAGGTCGGGTACGAGGGCATCCAGCCCATGCGGGCGGAGGCCGCGATGACGTCGGCGGTCGTCTTCCCGGCGAAGGGACCGGCCCGGCCGGCCCCCGCTGCAGCGCCCCCTCCGGCTGTGCCCGCTGGGGCGGCGGCGAGGGTGTCCGCCGAGAAAGGGTCGTAGCGGAACTGGTCGCTGTGCAGGTACCAGTAGGCGGTCTGGATCATCAGCCGGGCCGGGCGGTTCCAGTCGGCGGCCGTGGCGATCGCCGTGTAGCCGGTGATGGGGCGGACCTTCTCCTGCCCGACGTAGTGGGCCCAGCCGCCGCCGTTGACGCCCTGGCAGCCGGTCAGGGTGGTCAGGGTCAGGAAGGAGCGGTAGATGGTGTCGGAGTGGAACCAGTGGTTGGTGCCCGCCCCCATCACGATCATCGAACGGCCCTTGGACTCCTCGGCGTTGGCCGCGAACTCGCGGGCGATCCGCGCCGCCCTGCCCGCGTCGACACCGGTGATCGCCGCCTGCCAGGCGGGAGTGCAGGGCTCGGAGGCGTCGTCGTAGCCGGACGGCCAGGTGCCCGGCAGTCCCTCGCGGGCCACTCCGTACTGGGCCAGCAGCAGGTCGTACACCGTGGTCACCGTGCGGCCGCCGATCCGGCGCACCGGCACCCCGCGCCGCAGTGATCCCGCGCCGCCGTCCAGGCCGTCGAAGCGCGGCAACCCGACGATCACGGGCGGCTCCTCGCCGCCCTCGGCGGAGAGCAACGGCCGGATGCCGCCCAGGTCCAGATTCCAGCGGCCGGCGCCGGACTCGCCGAAGCGGTCGCCGAGGGTGCCGTTGGGCACCACGGGCGCGCCCGTGGCACCGTCCAGCAGCACCGTACGGAACTCGGCGTGCTCGGCGCGCGCGTGCTCGCCCCCGAGATCGGCGGCGGTGAGGAACTTGCCCGGCGCGAACACGCCGTCGCCCCGCTCCTCCAGGGCCACCAGGAACGGCAGATCGGTGTAGCGCTTGACGTACTCGGTGAAGTACGGCGTGGGCCGGTCGACGAAGAACTCCTTGAGGATCACATGCCCCATGGCCATCGCCAGCGCGCCGTCGGTCCCCGGCTGCGGGGACAGCCACTCGTCGGCGAACTTCACATTGTCCGCGTAGTCGGGCGACACGGCCACGACCTTCTGCCCCCGGTAGCGGGCCTCCACCATCCAGTGCGCGTCCGGGGTGCGCGTCACCGGAAGATTGGACCCCCACATGATCAGGTAGCCGGCGTCCCACCAGTCGCCCGACTCCGGTACGTCGGTCTGGTCGCCGAACATCTGCGGCGAGGCCACCGGCAGATCGGCGTACCAGTCGTAGAAGGAGAGCATGGCCCCGCCGAGCAGGGAGTAGAAGCGGGCCCCCGCCGCATGCGACACCATCGACATCGCCGGGATCGGGGAGAAGCCCGCCAGCCGGTCCGGCCCGTACCGCTTGATGGTGTAGATGTGCGCGGCCGCCGCCAGCTCCGCAGCCTCGGCCCAGCTCGCCCGCACCAGGCCGCCCTTGCCGCGGGCCCGCTTGTACAGGCGGGCGCGCTCGGGGTCGGTGACGATGTCGGCCCAGGCCGCCACCGGGTCGCCGAGCCGGGCCTTGGCCTCCCGGTACATCTGGAGCAGCACACCCCGTACGTACGGGTAGCGCACCCGGGTCGGCGAGTACGTGTACCAGGAGAAGGCGGCGCCGCGGGGGCAGCCCCGCGGCTCGTACTCCGGCCGGTCCGGGCCCACCGACGGGTAGTCGGTCTGCTGCGCCTCCCAGGTGATGATGCCGTCCTTGACGAACACCTTCCACGAGCAGGAGCCGGTGCAGTTCACTCCGTGGGTGGAGCGGACCACCTTGTCGTGGGACCAGCGGTCCCGGTAGAACTCGTCGCCCTGCCGGCCGCCCTTCTTGTGCAGGGTGCGCAGGTCGTCGGAGACCTCCGCCCGGGTGAAGTAGCGGCGGCTGCGCACCAGCGCCTCCGCGAGGGCACCGTCCATGCCCGTCTCGGCGCCCGTCTCGGCCCGCGCCCGGTTACCGGTCTCCGTACTCACCGCGCCACTCCGCTCCGGGCCCTGACACCCGTTCGAATTGTGATCGGTTACGGCCGCCTCGACTCTACGGCCGTACGGCCCCGCGACGGGGCCTGCGACACCACCCATCCCGGATGGCGGCGCCGGGATCGCCCGGTTGCCACCGGGCCGGCTGCTCTCCGGGGCGGGATCCCCAGGGGGTGTCCGCGACGTGCTGCTTCTGCCGCTCACGCCTGCGCCGCCCCGTCGGCGGCCGGGACCGTCCGGGGCAGGACGCCGCCCGCCTCGGCCCGGACATCCGCCACCGCTTGCCACTCCTCGGTGCCGAGCAGCGCGAGCGCCGCCGGGAACACCCCGTCCTGCTCCTTGAGGATGTGGTCGCGCAGCACCGCCATCTGCTCCATCAGCCGGTCCGGCCAGCTCGGGTCGGCGGGTGTAGCGCCCTCGCCGGCGGCCTCCGCCAGCACCGCCTCGATCCGGCGGTGCTCGGCCTGCAGCGCGGCAATCTGCTCGGGGAACTCGTCCGCGAGGGGCGGGAACAGGCCCTGCTCCTCCACCCGGGTGTGCGGAGCCAGGATGGCCGCGATCCGGCGGGCGACCCGTGCCATCGCGGGCACGTCCCCGGCGGCGTGAGCGGGGCGGAGATGGCTGATCAGCCGGACCACCTCCTCGTGCTCACGCGTCAGCTCGTCGATCGATGTCAGCGACTGGCAGCCGCAGTACTCGCACACGGCTTCTGCTCCTTCACACTCCGGGCTGTTCATGGGGCTGGTTCACTCGAGCTGGTTCACTCGCGCCGCTCGACCTCGGGCCGGTCGGCCTCGGGCCGGTCGACTTCGGTCGGTTCAGCTCAGGCTTGGGTTCACTGCGTGCCGGTGCCAGTGCCGGTGCGCGAGGCCGGGGCCGACGCCGTCGTCGCCGCTCACCCCGGCGGGCCGCCGGACCCGGCGCGGGCGGTGGATTCAGCGCGACCGGTGGACCCGGCGCGGGCGGTGAGCCGCCCACCGTCCCCGCGTCCGCCCTGGCCCTTGCCGGTCTCCCGGCCCCCGGTGCCCCCGCCCCGAGCCGCCGCCCGGACCCCGGTCAGGGTGAGGACGAGGGCCGCGCCGGCCACCACGGCGAGGAGGGCCAGCCCGATGGCGTACGTGCCGTACGCGCCGTACAGGGCGCCCATCACCAGCGGCGGCAGGAACCCGCCGAGCCCGCCCGCGGCCCCGACCACACCCGTGATCGCGCCGACCTTGTTCGCCGGGGCCAGCAGGGCCACCAGCGCGAAGGTCGCACCGCTGCCGGCGCCGAGCGCGGCGGCCACCGACAGGAAGGCGATGGTGCCCACCGGCATCAGAGCCGGGCTGAACGCCTGCACGACCGCACCGGCGATCACCACCGCCAGCGACCCGGCCAGCACCCGCACCGGCCCCAGCCGGTCGGACAGCCAGCCGCCCACCGGCCGCATCGCCACCGCCAGCAGCACGAACCCGGCCATCCGGTCGGCGGCGTCGGCCTGAGTCAGTCCGTAACCGGTCTTGAGGTACGTCGGCAGATACACCGAGAAGGCGACGAAGCCGCCGAAGACCACCGCGTACAGCGCGGAGGCCTGCCAGGTGAGCGGCAGCCGGGCAGTGGCGGCCATCCGGCGGACCAGCGACTCCGTCGGCACGGTACGCCCCGGCGCATCACGCAGCAGCAGGGCGGCGGTGACCGCGTACAGCGCCAGCACACCGGCGGTGATCAGGAACGGCGTGGCCATGCTTCCGGCCTCGACGAGCTTCACCGTGGTGAGGGCACCGAGCGCGGTGCCGCCCATGCCGACGCCGAACACGCCGTTGGCCAGGCCGCGCCGCTCGGGCGGGAACCAGGCGCTGACGAAGGGCACGCCGACGGCGAACGCGGTGCCGCCGATGCCGAGGAAGAAGCCGCCCACCAGCAGCGCGGCGAGTGAGGAATGCCCCGCCAGGCCCAGGTAGAGGATCGGCACGATGGTCGCCGCCGACACCAGCGGGAACATCACCCGCCCGCCGAACCGGTCGGTCAGCGCGCCCACCGGGATCCGGCCCAGCGAGCCCACCACGACCGGCACGGCCACCAGCAGCGACTGCTCGAACGACGACAGGCCGAGGTCGTCCTTGAACCGCGGCCCGAGCGGGCTGAGCAGCGCCCAGCCCCAGAAGTTCAGGGCGAAGCCGATCGTGGCGAGCGCCAGCATCAGCCAGGCCCGGCCCGGCACCGCGGGTTTCGAGGGGTGCCTGCCCTGCTCGGACTTCACTGGTAGGACCATCTCGTCCGTCCCCTGCGTCGTGGGTGACCTTGACAGTGCTCTGACCGTGTTCTCGGATCGACCGCCGACGGCAGCGCTGCTGCCGATGTGGCTGCCGTGCGGCCTCCTGTCACCACACTCCGCCTGCCGCCGCCGCGCGGGCAGGGGCCATAGGTCCCTATGACCGGACGGACGGCCCCGAATGGGCGAGAGGGGCCTGTCGACCCTATCGGGCGGACGCCGCCGTGGAAAGCATGAAGGCGTGTTCACCGACGACGCCTTCCGCCCCCTGGACCGGCAGGAGTGCCTCAGGCTCCTCGCCAAGGTCCCGGTGGGCCGCGTCGTCTACACCCTGCGCGCGCTGCCCGCCGTGCTGCCCGTCAACTTCGCCCTCGACACGGACGCCTCCGTGCTGCTGCGCACCTCGCCCGGCTCCGAGCTGGTGCGCGCGGTGAACGGTTTCGTGGTCGCCTTCGAGGCGGACGACTTCGACCCGGTGACCCGGACCGGCTGGAGCGTGATCGTCACCGGCCGGGCCGCGCTGGTGACCGACCCCGCCGAACTGAAACGGCTGTCGGGCACCGGACCCACGTCCTGGATGCCCCTGCCGGATTCGGTGATCATCCGCATCGAGTCGGAGCTGGTCACCGGGCGCGAACTCCAGGGGACGTACAGCGCGGCGTGAGGGGTCGTGAGTGATCGCGTCCGGCCGCGAGGGGGCGACCGGACGCAGTGACCGGACCGAATGCCACGCACCGCAGGCCCGCCGCCCGCGTCGGCCTGAGACGGGGGATGGGGTCGTCGGCCGAGACGGAGGGCGACCGCCCGCTCCGGCGCGGGCCATCGCGATTCGATCACTCCCCAGCGTGCAGCTCCGCCCGCGCTCCCGCCCCGGGCCGACCGGCCCCGACCACCGGGACCATCGTCCTGCGAACGCGCACAAAACCCGCTGGCCCCAGCCTCCAGCGAGTCGATATCCAGCAACGCAACGCAACGGCAAGGAGGACTTGTTGAACGCCCCGCCCTCGGCTCGCTGCTCGAATTCTGCTGGTGGACCTGAGGTTAACGGACCGTCAGAAACCGCTGCCTTCTGCCTTCTCCCTTTGGGAATCTCTCAAGTTCACCGGCTGGCATCGTCCTTTTGGAGTCATCCCTCCAGCGCGTGCACTTGGAATGACACGCTTCGATATGTCTCCAAGTCGCCGGCCCTGTTGAACCCGCCGATAATGGCTTCATGGCCCGGAATGACGCACATGCGCACGGTCCGTCGACCTTGACCGTCAAGGGGCGGGACATTCGGCTGCGGACGATCGGGTTCGTCGTGCTCGCCGCCGTGGCCATCTGGTTCATCGCCGCTAACACCGGTTCGGTCACCGTCACGCTGTGGGTGTCCGACGTGACGCTGCCGATGTGGGGGATTCTCACCGTGACGCTGCTCGTGGGCGTGCTGCTCGGGTTGATCATTGCGTGGCGGCGCGACCGCCGGGCACGGCGGTAGGGGTCGGTCACGGGGTGTGGGGTTCGACCAGGGCCTCGGAGAAGGGGATGCCGGTGCACCAGGCCCTTGACCGCTTCGCGTGGGTCATGCCTTGTGTCGCGGCGTGGAGGGGCCGTGCCCGGCGGTCGCGCCGGTCGGGGTGGGCGCGGCCGCCGGGCGGTGGGACAGGTCGCCGGTCAGTGGCGGGTCAGTGGTCGCCGGGTGAGCCGGCGGAGGCCTGCTGGGCAGGCTGGTCGTGGGCGTCCGCTCCCAGCGGGGGCGCGGTGTAGCGGTCCATGCGGTGCTGGTCGCGCGGCACGGTGACCCGGCTCCGGGGTGTGTCCGCGTCGCCCGGCGGAACCGGGATCGGCCTGCGGGCGATCAGGCGGCCCACCCAGCGGCGGCCGCAGATCGGGCAGGGCGGCGCGCCCTGCGGGTCGTAGGGGGACGGCACGGGAAGTCCGTCGCGGGTGAAGTACTCCCATTCGTCGCCGTTGTCGTCGCGGTAGTACTGCACGTCGTAGTCGGCACTCCATTTGTGCCAGCAGTGCCCGCAGGTGAACTCGACACGCTCCACAGCCAGTTCGGTGATCATCGGCCTGCCTTCCTTCCGCGGTGGCGGACGCCCGGACACGTGACCCGTGACTGTTTTGTGACCATTCTAGGCGGCCTTGGGACGCGGTGCCGGAGGGCCTTTTCCGTCGGCTCTGTTACAGGTCGCCCGGCGTGTCCAGGCCGGTCAGCGCGCCGACCGGGTCCGAGTCGGGGGTACCGCGGGGCCACCAGTCGTCCTGGCCGGGCTCGGACTCGTACGCGTACCAGAGATGGTCGCGGCCCAAACGGAGCTGGACGTGCCCGCGGGGGTGGGTGAGACGGTTGCGCCAGGGGCGGAAGGCGGGCAGGTCGGCGGCGAGGAGCTGCGGGCGGGCCCGGTCGAAGCGGCCGGCCGGCGGGTCCCAGGGCTCCTCCAGGACGCGGAGTCCCTCGGGGCCGCCCTGCCGCCAGGCGGCCACCGCACGGGCCAGCTCGGCGGGGCTGCGGCCGGCGGCCTTGGAGAGGGAGGCGTAGAGGGAGCGGGTGGCCGCGGTGAGGCCGGAGCCGGGACGGGCGGCGGCGAGCCGCACCGCGTCCTGCCACAGGCTGAGGCCGCCGACCGGGTCGCGTCCGGTGGTCAGCAGGGCGTGCGCGCGGGCGGCGGCGTCACTGGCCAGCTGGTCCAGCGCGAAGGGGTCCGGGCCGCCGGGCGCCGGCGGATACACCGGCGGCTGTTCGGGATGCGGGGGCGGCGGCAGCGGGGCGGGCAGCGGAGGCCGGGCGCCGTGTGCGAGGACGTCACTGGCGCGTACCCCGGGCAGCGGCTCCGGTTCCTTCTCCTGGGCGGCGCGGGCCGCGCGGGCGGCACTGCGGCGGGACAGGTCGTCGATGACCGCGCGTTCGCCCCGGCCGCGAAGGAGAAGCAGGACGAAGGGGTCGGCGTCGAGCAGGCGGGCGGTCTGGTAGCAGAGGGCGGCGGCGTGCTTGCAGGGGTGGCCGCGGTCGGGGCAGCTGCAGTGCGGATCGAGGTCACGGGGGCCGGGCAGCAGGGGGACGCCGCACTCGGCCAGGGACTGGGGCATCTCCTTGTCCAGCAGGGCCGCGATATGACCGGGCCGGTCGGCGGCGGTGTCCAGGAAGCGCTCCCAGTCGGCGTCGGTGAAGGTGCGCAACCGTACCTGGACCCGGTACGGGCGGGGCCGGCTGCCCCGGACGTAGGCGAGCACCAGCCCCGGGGTCACGGTGATCGCGTCGACGTTCCCCCGGTCGGCATACGTCCGCCCCCGAGCCAGCCGTGCCGCGTCCAGGGCGCCCTCCTCCAGTGCGGTGACCCAGGCGTTGCCCCACCAGGTCTCGGCGAACGTGCCCTCGTGTGTCCCCTCGCCGGTGGGCCGGGCCGGGAACGCGGGGAAGGTCCGGCGGACGTCCGAGTCGCGGGCGGGGGCGGCCATGGAGCGCGGGGCGGTGAAGGCGGGGGTGGGGGCGGATTCGTCCCTTGCCGCTGTTTCCGCGGGCTTCGCATCGCCGGTGGGGCGGGGGCGGGGCCGTGCGCGTGGGTTGTCCGTCGAGGGACGGGCGGTCTCTGCTGCGGGTGCGGCGTCCCGCGCGCCGGTGTCCCGCTCCTCGGCGGTGTCCGGTTCGTCGGCGGAGGCGGGCATGCGGAAGGCGTCGGCGAGCAGTTTCCGCAGCTCGCGCGCACGGTTCTCGGCGGTGCGGTCGGCCTTCGGCGTGCGAGACGAGTGGGATGTGCGGGGTGTGCGGGGTGTCCGGGGAAGGGCCGACGGCGTGGACGTACCGCGTGGCGTGTCGTCGGTGGCGTGGCCCTCGGCGGCCCTGCGCGCTCGCAGTGCCTCCGCGCGGGCCGATCGCAGGGCCTCGCGGGCGATGTCACCGGGCCGGTGTGCGGGAGGGCGGCCGGGCTTGCCGGCGGCTGCGGGGGCCTCGGGTGCGACCGCCGGCGCATCGGGGGCGGCACCGCCCCCGTCGGCAGCGGCATCCGGTGCGGCAACGGCGTTCCCGTCGGCGCCCGGGCCACCGACGTCCCTGCCAGGGCCACCGCTGATGGGTGCCTCGGTGCCGGTGTCCGTGTCACCCCGTTCGGACCGTTCGGAGTTCGCCCGGAGGGCCTCGCGCAGGGCGGCGCGGGCCGCAGCGGCCGGGCCCTGCTTCCGGGCAGCCTCCTGCTGCTCCTTCCGCTGCGAAACCTCCTCGGCGATCTCCAGCTCCCGGGCGGCGCGCAGCGCCTCACGGACCTTGTCGGAGGGGCGTCGCTCGGTCATGACGGCCTCCGGAGGGAGACCAGGTCGGCCAGCTCGCGGTCGGTGAGCTCGGTGAGGGCGGACTCGCCGGTGCCGAGGACGGCGTCGGCGAGGGCGCGCTTGGAGTGGAGCATCTCGGCGATGCGGTCCTCGACGGTGCCCTCGGTGATCAGGCGGTGGACCTGGACGGGCTGGGTCTGGCCGATGCGGTAGGCGCGGTCGGTGGCCTGCTCCTCGACGGCCGGGTTCCACCAGCGGTCGAAGTGGATGACGTGGCCGGCCCGGGTGAGGTTCAGGCCGGTGCCGGCCGCCTTGAGGGAGAGGACCAGCACCGGGGTGGCGCCGGACTGGAAGCGGTCCACCATGCGCTCCCGTTCCGGTACGGGTGTGCCGCCGTGCAGCAGGTCGACCGGGACCGCCCGCTCGGCGAGGTGGGCGGTGATGAGGCGGGCCATGCCGACGTACTGGGTGAAGACGAGGGCCGAGCCGTCCTCGGCGAGGAGGGTGTCCAGCAGCTCGTCGAGCAGGGCGAGCTTGCCCGAGCGGGCCGCGAGCCGGTCGGCGCCGGCGCTGGTGTGCTCCTCCTTCAGGTAGAGGGCGGGGTGGTCGCAGATCTGCTTGAGCGAGGTCAGCAGCTTCAGCACCAGGCCGCGGCGGCCCATGCCCCGGGCGGTCCCGATGGCGAGCATCGACTCGCGCACCACCGCCTCGTAGAGCGCGGCCTGTTCGCGGGTGAGCGGCACGGGGTGGTCGGTCTCGGTCTTCGGCGGCAGCTCGGGGACGATGCCCGGGTCCGACTTCTTGCGGCGCAGCAGGAAGGGCCGCACCAGGCGGTGGAGGCGCTGCACCGCCTCCTCGTCCTCGCCGGTCTCCACGGCGCGGGCGTGCCTGGCGCGGAAGGACTTGAGGGGGCCGAGCAGTCCGGGGGTGGTCCAGTCGAGGAGGGCCCACAGCTCGGAGAGGTTGTTCTCGACGGGGGTGCCGGTGAGGGCCACGCGTGCGGGTGCGGGGATGGTGCGCAGCGCCTTCGCCGTGGCCGAGTGGGGGTTCTTGACGTGCTGGGCCTCGTCGGCGACGACCATCCCCCAGCGCTGTGCGGCCAGTTCGGGGGCGGCGGAGCGCATGGTGCCGTAGGTGGTGAGGACGAAGCCGCCGTCCAGGTCGTCCAGGGTGCGGTCGGGGCCGTGGAAGCGGCGCACGGGGACGCCGGGTGCGAAGCGGGTGATCTCCCGCTGCCAGTTGCCGAGCAGGGAGGCGGGGCAGACGACCAGGGTCGGCTCGCTGCGGGCGCGCTTCAGGTGCAGGGCGATGAGGGTGACGGTCTTGCCGAGGCCCATGTCGTCGGCGAGGCAGCCCCCCAGGCCCAGCGAGGTCATCAGCTCCAGCCAGGCCAGGCCGCGCAGCTGGTAGTCGCGCAGGGTGGCGGCGAGTCCGGGCGGTGGTTCGGCGGGGCGTACGCCGGCGGTGAGGCGGTCGCGCAGGGCGGCGAGGGCGCCGGTCGGCACGGCCTCGACGGTCTCGCCGTCGACCTCGGCGCTCCCGGTGAGGGCGACGGACAGCGCGTCGACCGGGTCGAGCAGGCCCAGGTCCCGTTTGCGGGCCTTGCGCACCAGCGCCGGGTCGACGAGCACCCACTGGTCGCGCAGCCGCACGATCGGGCGGTGCGCCTCGGCGAGGGCGTCCATCTCCGCGTCGGTGAGCGGGTCCCCGCCGAGGGCGAGCTGCCAGCCGAAGCGCAGCAGGTCCTCGCTCTCGAAGAAGCCGGTGCCGTCGGTCGCCGAGCCGGGCGCGGGGCGGACCACTGCCTTGGCGGTCAGGTCCTGGGCCAGGTCGCGCGGCCAGTGCACGGCGACCCCGGCGGCCGCGAGGCGGGTGGCGGCCACGCCCAGCAGGTCGTTCAGCTCGTCTTCGGACAGGGCCAGCACATCGGGGACGTCCTGGTCGGAGAGCCGGTCCAGCGGGGGCCAGACCCGGGCCGCCCGGCGAACGGCGAGGGCGGTGTCCACGCGGGCGCGGGGGCCGAAGGCGCCGTCGGCCTCGCCCGCCCACAGGGCCGCGGCGTCGGCGACGAGGGTGGGGTCGGCGAGGCTGTGCACCTGCACGATCGCCGCGCCGGCGCTGCGGGTGCCGGCGGAGGCGCCGGAGGGGCCGGTCTCGTCGAAGAGGTCGTAGGCGGACAGGTCGAGGCGCAGGGAGATGCGGACGCCCGCGTCCATGCCGGCGGCGACCTCGGCGGCCCAGTCGCGCGCCTGGGGCAGCCGCTGGGGTGCTCGCGCGGCGAAGGGGAGCCCGGAGGCGTAGGGGGCGGCCGGGGTGCGGGGCAGGGCGTCGGCGACGGCGTCGAGGAAGGCGCGCACCAGCGCCCCGGGCTGGGGCAGGCGGACCGGGCCGGGGCCGGGCAGCGGGACGGCATGTCCCTCGTACGGCAGGGCGGCGGCCACGGCTCGCAGGTGGGCCACGTCGTCCGGTTCCAGCGGGCCGGCCCGCCAGGCGTCGTGTCCGGTGGGCGTGAGCCCGGGGAGCAGCCGGCCGCGGGCGGTGAGCCGCAGGGCGTGCAGGGCGGCGGCGCCCCAGCAGGCGGTGGCCGGGTGGGCGCCGGGATGGTGCCGCGCCCGGACCAGCAGCGGGAGGGCCTCGTCGAGGGGCAGGGAGAGGGCGGGGACGGTGCGGCGCCGCACTCCGCTGCCGTGGGGGCGGACGACGGTCAGCTCCGTGGCCCGCTCCGCTCCCCCGCCTCCGGGGTCGGGCGGCGGGTCGCCCTCGGGGTCGTAGAAGGCGATGCGTCCGTCGCGCGGGAGGGGTGCGGGCTGGAAGACGGCCGGGAGGTGGAGCGGTGCGTCCGGCTCGCCCGAGCCGGTGGACCCGGGCGCGGATCGGGGTGTGGTCGCACGCTCGGCCGGCGCGGCTGCCGCGGCCCCTTCGGTCATACGCCCTGTCACCTCCCGCCCGTCTGCCCGGTCAGTCGTCTTCGACTCTACGGGCGGGGTCTGACAACCGGCCCCGGCGGCCGGCCGGCGGCGGACGAGCCCGGTCGGCCGCGCCGGAGTTCACGGCCTCGTTGGCCGCCGTTCACCGCCGGGGCGGTCGCCCTCGGGGCCTGGTCCGTCGCCAGGGCACGGGCCCTGTCAGGGCACGGTCCGGGAGACGACGTACACCCTGGGGTAGCCGGGCTTGTTGTGGTTGACCATGACTTCCCGGGTGGGCTTGGGGTTCTTCTGCTTGTGGACCAGGCCGGACCAGGTGCCGGGGCCGTCGAAGCGCCAGCCGGTGATCCTGCGGTCGCGTTCGCCGATGGTGACGTCGCCGCGGTTCAGGTCGGCCTCGGTGACGCCCATGCTGGTGAGGAACGCGTCCAGGCCCGCGTCGGTGGTCTCGAACTCGACGTAGAGGCGGCTGGTCTTCCAGTTGTTGGTCTCGTAGTAGGCCACCCACCAGGCGGGGTGCGGGATCGGCACCTCGTAGATGCGCCGCTGCACCTTGGAGGGCCAGCCCTCGGCGAGGCCGGTGGAGGCGTACTTCGCCTCCTTGTCCTTGCCGCTGGCGCGGCTCTGGTTCGCGGAGATCACCAGATAGCCGGCCGGGATGCCGATGAGCAGCACGATGATCAGCAGGGTGAGCGCCCGGCGGCGGATCATGTGCCGGCGGTCCTCGGGCGGCCGGGGCCGCTCGGGGACGCCGCTCTGACGGGGAAGGTCACTGGTCACAGGGCCTCCCGGGTCGTCCTGCGGAACTGTGCGTACTTCTCATACTTCTCGTACCGCTCGACGCGGCGGCGCTTGGCCCGGCGGAAGCGGCGGGCGACCAGGCGGGCCAGGTCGGCCGCTCCGACCATGCCGGCCTCGGGGCCGAGCTGGGCGCGCACGACGCGGGCCTCGGGGCGGTAGCCGCGTCCGGTGAGGTGCCGTTTGAAGGCGTCGCGGGCGGGTCCGATGAGCAGGTCGTCGGCGGAGGAGACGCCGCCGCCGATGACGAAGCAGGACGGGTCGAGGGCGGCGGCGAGGTTGGCGATGCCGACGCCGAGCCACTGGCCGATGTCCTGCAGCAGCTCGATGCACATGGCGTCGCCCTCGCGCGCCAGGTCGGTGATCATCGGGCCGGTGATGTCGGCGATGTTGCCCTTGACGTGCTCGATGATCCCGTAGGCGACGGGCGAGTCGGCGGCGGCCAGCTCGCGGGCCTCACGCACCAGGGCGTTGCCCGAGCTGTACTGCTCCCAGCAGCCGCGGTTGCCGCAGGGGCAGCGGTGTCCGCCCGGGACGACCTGCATATGGCCGAACTCGCCGGCCACGCCGTACTTGCCGCGCTTGACCTGGCCGTCCTCCAGGATGGCGCCGCCGATGCCGGTGCCGAGGGTGATCATCACCAGGTGGTCCTCGCCGCGCCCCGCGCCGAAGCGCCATTCGGCCCAGGCGGCGGTGTTGGCGTCGTTGTCCACCAGGACGGGCACCGCGAGGCGGTCGGCGATGCGGTCGCGCAGCGGCTCGTTGCGCCAGGAGAGGTGGGGGGCGAACAGCACCCGGTTGCGGTCGGCGTCGACCCAGCCGGCGGCGCCGATGCCGACGGCGTGCACGTCGTGCCGGTCGGAGAGGTCGAGGACCAGTTCGACGATGGTGTCCTCGACGACCTTGGGGCTCTTGGACTTGTCGGGGGTCTCGGTGCGGACCTTCTCGAGGATGTTGCCGTCCGCGTCGACGACACCTGCCATGACCTTGGTACCGCCGATGTCGATGCCCACCGTCGGGACGCGGGGTGCCGACAGGTGGGACCGGCGTTCCCGGGTGCCGACGGTTCGGAGGACCGGTGCACGCCGGGAGCCGATAGGGGCGGTGAAGTCGCGGTAGGTGCTCATCGGGTGCGATTCTGCCGTACCGCTCCCCCGGGTGCCGAACGTCCGGGTGCCGGGCGGGCGCGGGCGTCCCGGCGGTTCAGCTCCTGACCAGCAGCTGGAACTCGAAGCTGTAGCGGGACGGGCGGTAGGTGTGTGTGCCGTACTCCACAGCACGGCCGGTGTCGTCGTAGGTGACGCGCTGCATGGTGAGCAGGGGGGCACCGGGCTCCTCGGTGAGGCGCTCGGCCTCGGCCGGGGTGGCGGCCCGGGCGCCGATGGTCTGGCGGGCGCTGTGCAGGGTGATGCCGGCGGCGCGCATCAGGCGGTACAGGCCGGTGGCCTCCAGCTGGGCGGTCTCCAGGTCGAGCAGTCCGGGCGGGAGGAAGTTGCACAGGTACGCCATCGGCTCGCCGTGGGCCAGGCGGAGGCGTTCGATGCGGTGAACCTCGCTGTCCTCGGGCACGCCGAGCGCGGCGGCGACCTCGGCGGAGGCCGAGACCATCGTGTTGACCAGCACCTTCGTGGCGGGGCGCTGGCCGGCCGACTCCAGGTCGTCGTAGAGGCTGCTCAGCTCCAGGGGGCGTTTGACCTGGCTGTGCACCACCTGGGTGCCGACCCCCCTGCGGCGCACCAGCAGGCCCTTGTCGACCAGCGACTGGATCGCCTGGCGGACCGTCGGGCGGGACAGGCCGAGCCGGGAGGCCAGCTCGATCTCGTTGCCCAGGAGGCTGCCTGGGGTCAGCGTGCCGTGTTCGATCGCGGCCTCCAACTGCTGGGCCAGCTGGAAGTACAACGGCACGGGGGAGCTGCGGTCGACGCTCAGCTCCAGCTGCACGGTCGGGTCGACATCTGGTTTCGGCACGGCCCGAGCGTAGCTCTGTGAGCTGTTGACGGGAAGTTGTGAAGTCACATTGTCCGGACATACTGATTGACAGGGAGGGGTGCGACCCGCACTTTGTTTCCATGCGCATCGGGGTCATCGGTACAGGCCGCATCGGAACCCTTCACGCCCACACGCTCAGCAGGCACCGCGACGTCGGCTCGCTGATCCTCACGGACGCCGATCCCAAGCGCGCCCAGGCGCTCGCCCACCGGCTCGGCGAGACCGCGGCACCGGGCGTGGACGAGATCTACACCTGGGGTGTGGACGCGGTAGTGATCACAGCAGCCACCTCGGCCCACGCCGAGCTGATCGGACGCGCGGCGCGCGCCGGTCTGCCGGTGTTCTGCGAGAAGCCCATCGCCCTCGACCTGCCGGGCACCCTGCAGGCGATCGGGGAGGTGGAGACGGCGGGGACCGTGCTGCAGATGGGGTTCCAGCGCCGGTTCGACCGCGGGTACGCGGGCGCACGCGAGGCGGTGCGGTCGGGCCGGCTGGGCCGGCTGCACACCGTGCGGGCGATGACCAGTGACCCGGAGCCGCCGCCCGCCGGGTATCTGCCGCAGTCGGGCGGGCTGTTCCGGGACACGCTGATCCATGACTTCGACATCCTGCGCTGGGTGACCGGCCGGGAGGTCACCGAGGTGTACGCCACCGGCTCCGACGCCGGGCCCGCGATGTTCCGGGACGCGGCCGACATCGACACCGGCGCGGCGCTGCTCACCCTCGACGACGGCACGCTGGCGACGGTCACCGCGACCCGGCTGAACGGCGCGGGCTACGACGTGCGCATGGAACTGGCCGGTGAGCGGGACCAGATCGTCGTCGGGCTGGACGACCGCACCCCGATCGCGTCCACCGAACCGACCGGGCCGCCGGCCGCGGACAAGCCGTGGACCGGGTTCCTGGAGCGGTTCGGCCCTGCCTACGAGGCGGAGTTGAGCGCCTTCGTCGAGGTGGTGCTGGGCGAGCGGGCCAACCCCTGCGACGGGCGGGAGGCCCTGGAGGCGCTGCGCATCGCGGAGGCGTGCGAGATCTCCCGGCGCGAGCACCGTCCGGTCCGGCTGGCGGAGATCCAGGGCGGGGCACCGGTGCCCTTCGGGTGAGGCGCGGCCTCCGGGATCGCGGAATGGCCGATGTGGGGCCGCCTTCTTGAGTTGCGGAACGGCCGTTGAGGGGCAGCCCCTTCTGGGTTGCGGAGCCACCGTTGAGGCCGCCTTCGGGGCTGCGGAACGGCCGTTGCGGGGCAGCGCCTTCTGGGTTGCGGAACCGCCCGTTGAGGGGCCGCCTTCGGGGCTGCGGAACGGCCGTTGCGGGGCAGCGCCGTGTGGGTTGCGGAACCGCCCGTTGAGGGGCCGCCTTCGGGCTGCGGAACCGGCGTTGAGGGGCAGCGCTTCTGGGTTGCGGAACCGGGGGTCCGGAGAGGGACGGGTGTCAGGGGTGCGGCACGGTCGTCGGGGGGCGGCGGCCGTGCGCCGGGAACGGCGGCCGTGCAGCAGTGGCAGCGGCCGTACCGCTGGCACGGCGACCGTGCGGCGGGAGCGACGGCCGTGCGGCGGGCACGCCCGTGCCGCGGCACCAACGGCCATGCGGCGGGAGCGGCGACCATGCGGCCGGCACGCCGCCGCTGCCGTAACAACGGCCATGCGGCCAAAGCCGCGTGTCTGAACGGCGGCCATGCGGCCGGCACACCCGCGCCGCCGTAACAACGGCCATGCGGCGAAAGCGGCGACCATGCGGCCGGCACGCCGCCGCTGCCGTAACAACGGCCATGCGGCGAAAGCGGCGACCATGCGGCCGGCACGCCGCCGCTGCCGTAGCAACGGCCATGCGGCGAAAGCCGCGTGTCTGAACGGCGGCCATGCGGCCGGCACACCCGCGCCGCCGTAACAACGGCCATGCGGCGAAAGCCGCGTGTCTGAGCGGCAGCCGGCGCCGGTGCGTCAGCGTGCCGGGATCGGCAGCACCGTGCCCTGGGCCACCGCGCAGAGCGTCTCGGTGCCGTCGTCGCCGATCATGAACAGGTCGCAGCGGACCACGGCCTGGCGCCTGCCCGCATGCACCACCTCGGCGCGGGCCCGCAGGGTCCGGCCGACCGCCGGGCGCAGGTACTGGACGGAGAAGCCGCCGGTGAGGACGTGCGGGCCGAGTGCGGCGCCGCCGGCGAAGGTGAGGGCGTTGTCGGCGGCGTAGGAGAGGACACCGCCGTGCAGGAAGCCGTGCTGCTGGTGGAGTTCCTCGCGCACGTCGAGTTCGAGGGTGGCGCCGCCGTCGCCGAAGGCGGTCAGCCGCGCGCCCACCAGCCGGCTGAAGGGCTGGCTGTCCAGCGCCTGACGGGCCGTGTCGAGGTCGAGGGCGGCGATCTCGGTCATGGGAGAGGGACTCCTTCGGGCGGGCGACCACATCGGACGACGACGCGCCTCAGTCTCCCTCAGTGCTCCTCCGCGTCCTCCAACAGGCCCGCGTCATAGGCGAGCAGGGCGATCTGCACCCGGTTGTTGAGATCGAGCTTGGCCAGGATGCGGGAGACATGCGTCTTCACGGTGGCCACGCTCATGAACAGCCGCGCGGCGATCTCGGCGTTGGCCAGGCCCTTGCCGACCGCGACGGCGACCGCGCGTTCGCGGTCGTTGAGGGCGGCGAGGCGCTCGCGGGCGCGGGCGTGCCGGGTGTCGGCGGCGGTGCCGGCCGCGTGCTGCATCAGCTGCCGGGTGACGGTGGGCGAGAGCACGGGGTCCCCGGCGGCCACCCTGCGCACCGCGTCGATGATCTCGGCGGGCGGAGTGTCCTTGAGGACGAAGCCGGCGGCTCCGGCGCGCAGCGCGCGCAGCACCTGCTCGTCGGCGTGGAACGTGGTGAGGACCACGACCTGCGGCGCGTCCGGGCGGCCGCGCAGCCGCTCCGTGGCGGTCAGACCGTCCGTGCCCGGCATCCGGATGTCCATGAGGACCACGTCGGGGCGGGTGCGGTCCACCAGCTCCTCGACCTCGCCGCCGTCCGCGGCCTCGCCGACGACCTCGATGTCGTCGGCGCCGCCCAGCATGAAGGACAGTCCGGCGCGCACCAGCGGGTCGTCGTCGACGAGGAGCAGTCTGATCGCTGTCATGGGCCCTACGTAATCATGGTTGCCGGGGTGCATGGACATGCTCACCGTCGCTCGCCGGGGCGCGGCATCCGCTCACGCCCACGGCAGATGCGCGCGTACCTCGAAGCCGCCGTCGGGTGTCGGGCCGTGCTCCAGGGTGCCGCCGGTGAGGGTGGCCCGCTCGGTGAGCCCGATCAGGCCCTGCCCGGCCCCGGGCACATGCGGGACCTCTCCCTCGGGGCGGGGGTTGCGCACGGCGACGGTCAGGCCCTCGCCGGGGCCGCCGGAGACGTGCACGGTGACCTCCGTGCCGGGAGCGTGCTTGCGGGCGTTGGTCAGGCCCTCCTGGGCGATGCGGTAGGCGGTGCGGCCGATGGAGGCGGGGACGGCGGCGGGGTCGCTCACACGGTGCTCGAGGACGACCTTCATGCCGGCCTCGCGGGACTCGGCGACCAGGGTGTCCAGGGCTGCGAGGGTGGGCTGCGGCCGGCCCGCGTCGTCGGCCTCTCCGGCCCGCAGGACGCCGATGATCTCCCGCAGGTCCTGCAGTGCCTCGTGGGCGCTCTCCCGGATGACGCCGGCCGCGCGGGCGATCTCCTCGCGGGGCGCGTCGGGCCGGAACTCCAGCGCACCGGCGTGCACGCTGAGCAGGGTCAGCCGGTGGGCGAGGACGTCGTGCATCTCCCGGGCGATGGCCTCGCGGGCCAGCCGCTGCGCCTGTTCGGCGCGCAGCCGGGCCTCGGTCTCGGCGCGCCGGGCCTGGTCGCGCAGGCTGAGCAGGAGCTGCCGTTTGGACCGGGCGAGCATGCCCCAGCCGGCGACGGCGGCGATCAGCACCCAGGTGAACAGGACGGCCGCGATGTAGGGCAGTCCGGGTTCGGGGCGCAGCCAGTAGTAGAGGGGCTGCGAGACGAAGTCGACGCCGGCCACCCAGGCCACGTAGCGGAAGGGCCGGTGCACGGCGAGGGTGAAAAGGGCGATCAGGGAGGCGCCGCCCGCGGTGACCGAGACATAGCTGACGGGGATCATCGCCACCGCCAGGCCGAGCGGCCGGCGGCGGCGGAGCCAGACGGCGCCGCAGGCCAGCGCGCCGATCAGCTGGTCGGCGACCTGCAGGCCCGGCGACAGGTCGGAACTCTCCATGGAGTCGATGGAGAGCAGTCCGATGAAGACGGCGATCAGGAAGCAGGTGAAGTCGACGCCCCAGTCGCGCACGGTGCGGCGGGGGCGCCGGCCGCCCTCCCGCTGCGACTCCGGATCGAGCGCCGCGACCAGTGCCGACGGCAGCAGCCAGCGCCGCGACGGGAACACCGCGGTGGCCGGGGCCTGTTCGTCTGTCCTCACGGTCGGCAAATCTACGCAGGGCGACGCCGCTGAGCCGCCGCGCGGCCCGGATCGGCGACCGAAGTCGCACCGGCGCAGACTTTCGGCGCACCGGCCGCCGCGGAACGCCTTCTTCGGTAGCTCCGCCTCCCGCCCGGCGGCCGATGTGCACGCGAGGGGCACGGGCGAGGCTGGGCGTCATGAAGCGACTGCTGGAGTTCCTGGGCGTCCTCGCCGTGCTGCAGGGTGTGGCCGGTCTGCTGCACGAGTTCACCGGCTGGCGGTGGGGACTGGTGCAGCGGATCGGCTTCCTCGACCGCTACGGGGTGTATGTGAGCGCCGCCCTGCTGGTGCTGGGCGGCGCTCTGTTCGCTGCGGCGGCGAGCCGTCAGCAGCCGTAGTCGACGAGGTCGAACGAGGCGTAGTGGTCGGCGGTGTAGTAGTCCTCCTGGTATTCCTGGCCGGTCACGATCCGGCGGGCGCCGCGGTCGGGGGAGTTGGGCGTGATCACCGTGTACTCGTGGTAGTAGCCGGTGGATTGACTGGGCAGGATGCCTTCCCGGTTCTGGAAGACGGAGCCGTCCTGCTCGAACGGGAAGGGGCCGCCCTGCTCGATCAGGTCGAGGGTGTCGTGCGCCTGTGGGGGGAGGTCGCTGGAGCAGATGTCGCCGACGGCGGTCGTGCCGGCGCCTGCGGGGGTCGCGGTGACGGTGCCGCCCACGAGGAGGGCGGACAGGATTGCGGCTGCGGCGCCGGTCCGTGCGGCGCGTGGGGGGAATCGCATGGCCTTCATACTGACGCGCGTAGACGTTGGCATGTCAACGACAAGGTTGAAGACCTTCCCTGTTTCTCCCCCTTATCGACAGGCCGCGGTCGCAGAGCCTTCACCGCGCGCCGCAGCCCGGTCCCCCGCGCCGGGCGGCGGCGCTCGTCACCGGAGCAGCGCGATCACGCGTTCTCCGGCAGCTCGTAGGTGCCGTACTCCGGGCGGCCGACCCGGTCGTACGACTGGATGGACACGCCCGTGCTGGTGATGCTGCCGCCGGTGTGCCGGAAGGCGGTCGGCCGTGAGCCCTCCGGGAACAGGCGGCGGCCGGCGCCGAGGACGACCGGGAAGGTCAGCAGATGGAGGGTGTCCACCAGGTCGGCGGCGAACAGGGACTGGGCGAGGGCGCCGCTGCCGTGCACCTGGAGCTCGCCCTCGGTGCGCTCCTTCAGCGCGGTGACCTCCTTGGCGAGGTCCCCGGCGATCACGGTGGTGTTGGACCAGGCGGGGTCGGTGAGGGTGCTGGAGGCCACGTACTTGGGCAGGGAGTTCAGCTTGCCGGCCACCGGGTCCTCGGGGTCGGTCACCTTCGGCCAGTGGGCGGCGAAGATGTCGTAGGTGCGGCGGCCGAGGAGAAAGGCGCCCACGCGCGAGAAGACGTCGCCCATGAACCGGCCGAAGTCCTCGTCGCCGTACGGGACGCTCCAGCCGCCGTGCTCGAAGCCGTCGCGGGTGTCCTCATTGGGCCCGCCGGGTGCCTGGTAGACGCCGTCCAGGGTGACGAAGGTGGTGACAACGAGCTTGCCCATGACGGGTGCCTGCCCTTCTCGATGTGCCTTCCCGGAGTGCTGTCTCCGGGGCGGTCTGTCCGGTGCGGTTTCTCGGTCATCAGCTCAGACCGCGGCGGGGCCCGCAACTCATCGGTGCGGCGGGAATTCGATGTCCGTTCGCCGCCGGCGCCGCCGGATCCGGGCCGCTGGGATGGAGGCATGAAGACCGGGCCGCTGGGATGGAGGCAAGAAGACACGGTCGAACGTGACAACGGACCTGTCCGGCAAGGCGGCCCTGGTGACCGGCGGCGGCCGCGGCATCCGCGCGGCGACGGCCCTGCGGCTGGCGCGGGAGGGCGCGGACGTGGCCGTGACCTATGTGCAGGGCAAGGACGCCGCCGAGGACGTCGTACGGGAGATCCAGGCGATGAGCCGACGGGCCGTGGCGCTGTGGGCGGACCAGGCCGACGCGGCGGAGGCGGCGGGGGCGGCGGAAGGCGCGGCGGACGCGCTGGGCGGGCTCGATGTGCTGGTCAACAACGGGGGTGTCGGACTGCTCGGCCGGTCGAGGGGACATCTCGCCGGCCGACGTGGACCGGGTGCTGGCGGTCAATGTGCGGGGCGTCTTCCTCACCTCCCGGGCGGCGGCCGCCTGCATGGACCGGGGCGCCCGGATCATCACCGTCGGCGGCTGCCTGGCGCTGCGCGTGCCCGGCCCCGGCGCCACGCTGTACGCGATGACGAAGTCGGCCCTGGTCGGCCTGACGAAGGCGCTGGTACGGGAGTTGGGGCCGCGGGGCATCACCGCCAACATCGTCCACCCCGGCCCGGTGGACACCGCGATGAACCCGGCCGACGGCCCGTTCGCCGGGGCCCAGGCCTCGCTGACCGTGCTCGGCCGGTTCGGCCGGCCGACGAGGTGGCGGCGACGATCGCCCGCCTGGCGTCGGCCTCGTACGTCACCGGCGCGGAGTTCGCGGTGGACGGCGGCCACGCGGCCTGAGTCCGGGGCGGGTCGGCGTCGTCACAGGCTCCGGGCCGCGAGTGCGGTCGCGGCCCGGAGCCTGACCGGTGGGCGTCGGCTTTCTCAGGGCTGGTGAGCTCCGGTCTCGCCCACGGCGCCGGGTGCGCCCGCCATCGCGAGGAATTCGGCGAGGTGCACGGCGCGTACACGGGAGCGGCGGCGGCGCAGTCCCTGCTGGAGCTGGCGCAGGCACCCCGGGTTGACGGCGACGATGAAGTCGACGTCCATGCGGTCCAGATCCTCGAGTTTCGGGTCCAGCACGGCACGGCTGTCGGAGGGCCGGAGCAGGGAGTAGGTGCCGGCGGCGCCGCAGCACCGGTCCGCGCCGGGCAGTTCGACGAAGTCCGCGACCGCGGCGATGAGGTCACGGGGCGGACGGCTCACGCCGAGCCCGTTCCGCAGATGGCAGGAGTCCTGGAGGGTGGCCCTGGCCCTGCGCCCGTCGACCGTGACCTGGCCGGTGGGCCGGTGGCCGTCCCGGTCGAGGTACTCGCTCAGCTCCCGGACCCGGTCCCGGCCGAGGTGGTGGGCCAGATGGGCGGCGCAGCCGCCGGCCGTGGTCACGATGGTGCCGGGCAGCCGCTCGCCGAGGGCCTCGGCCAGTTCCGCGCCGGTGCGGGAGTCGCCGTTGTGGGCGTGCAGCGCACCGCAGCAGCCCTGCCCGGGCGGGACGGTGACCTCGGGGCACAGCTGCTGGACGGCGCGCGAGACCTTGGGGTACAGGCCTCGTTCGACGCAGCCGAGCACCAGGGATGCGGGCTCTTCCGCGGTCTGTGTCTCCGGTGGCTTCCCGGCGGGGCTGTCCCCGGCGCGGGCGTGGCGCCGTACCAGGCCCTGGAGCCGCAGCAGCCAGGGGCGTGACACCAGGGCCATCAGGAGGCGGGCGAGCCAGGGCCGGTGGCGGCCACGCCACTGGTGGTCGCGCCACTGCTCCAGCAGCAGCCCGTACTCCACGCCCGCCGGGCAGACGGTCTCGCAGGCACGGCAGCCCAGGCAGAAGGACGACTCCTCGGCCAGGGTCGGGTCGTCCTCGTCGAGGCGACCGGTCTCCAGCGCTCGCATCAGGGTGATGCGGCCGCGGGGAGAGGAGGTCTCCTCGCCGGTCAGGGCGTAGGTGGGACAGGCCGGCAGACAGAAACCGCAGGAGATGCACCTGTCCAGCAGGTCCTTGTCGAAGATGCCGCGGCCCTTCTCCGGCCCCGCGCCGTGGTCGTTCTGCTCCGGGCCGGCGCCGTGGTCGTTGGTGGGATCGGTCATGAGCCGAGCTTTCCGGGGTTGAGGATTCCTGCCGGGTCGAAGGCGTTCTTGATGCGGCGCAGCAGTGCGACCTGGTCGGCGCCGAGCCGGTCGGCCAGATACGGCAGCTTGGCGGCGCCCACTCCGTGTTCGCCGGTGATGGTGCCGTCCAGGGCGATGGCGGCGGCGAAGATCTCCGCGAACGCGGCGTGGGCGCGGTCGACGGCCTCGTGGTCGTCGGGGTCGAGCACGCAGGTGGGGTGGAGGTTGCCGTCCCCTGCGTGCCCGAAGGTGGCGATCGTCAGATCGTGGCGGGCGGCGATCTCGTCGATGCGGTCGACCATCTCGGCGAGCCGGTGCCGGGGCACGGTGGCGTCCTCCAGGATGGTCACCGAGCCCAGGCGGGAGAGGGCCGGCAGCGAGCAGCGCCGGGCGGCCAGCAGGGCGTCGGCGCGGGCCACGTCCTCGGCGAGGGTGACCTCCAGCGCACCGGCCCGGTCGCACACCTCCTGGATGCGGCCGAGGTTGGTGGCCACGGCACGGGCATCGCCGTCGTCGCCGAACAGCAGCAGTGCCCCGGCGTCCTGCCGCAGGCCGAGCCCGGCGAACTCCTCGACCGCGGAGATGCATTTGCGGTCCAGGAACTCCAGCGTGGCCGGGACGATGCCGGAGGCGATGACGTCCGCCACGGCCCGGGAGGCGTCGGCGAGCGAGGGGAAGTAGGCGACGCCGGTGCCGGTCTCCGCGGGTGCGGGCAGCAGGGCCACGGTGACCTCGGTGATCACCGCCAGGGTGCCCTCGGAACCGGTCAGCAGCCGGGTCAGGTCGTATCCGGCCACGTCCTTCCACAGCCGCCCGCCGGTGCGGATGATCTCACCGGTGGGCAGCACGGCCTCCAGGCCGAGCACGTAGTTGCGGGTGACTCCGTACTTCAGCCCGCGCAGACCGCCGGCGCAGGTGGCCACATTGCCGCCGACGGTGGACACGGTGCGGCTTCCGGGGTCCGGCGCGTAAAGCAGCCCGGCCTGGGCCGCGGCGTCGGCGAGCCGGGCCGTGGTCACCCCGGTCTGGACGCGGGCCAGCAGCTCCTCGGAGCTGACCTCCAGGATGCGGTCCAGCCGGGTCAGGGCCAGGACGATGCCGCCGGTCAGCGGCACGGTGCCGGCGCACAGGTTGGAACCGGCGCCGCGGGGCACGACCGGGACGGCCCGCTCGGTGGCGTACTTGAGGACGGCGGCGACCTCCTCGGTGCTGCCGGGGAGCACCACCGCCTGTGGCAGGGAGTGGAAGAGCGGTGTGGCGTCGCGCGCGTAGGCGGCCAGCGCGCCGTCGTCCACCCGTACGTGGTCCGGCCCCACGATGGCGGCCAGGTCTCGGGCCAGGTCCTTGCGGTCCATCAGCGCACCACCATCCAGTCCAGCACCGGGGTGGACTGCAGGTAGATCAGCAGGCAGATCGCGGCGAGCAGGCCGAGGCCCCAGCCGACCACCCGCCGGAAGAGTTCGCCCTCGCGGCCCTCGAGCCCCACCACCGCGGCGGCGATGGCCAGGCTCTGCGGGGAGATCATCTTGCCCAGCACCCCGCCGGTGGTGTTGGCCGCGGCGAGCAGATAGGGGGACATCCCGGTCTTCTCGGCCGCGGTGAGCTGCAGCAGGCCGAACAGGGAGTTGGAGGAGGTGTCGGAGCCGGTGACGGCGACACCCAGCCAGCCGACGATGGGAGAGAGCAGGGCGAACGCCGCGCCGGTCTGGGCCAGGAAGAGGCCGAGGGTGACGGTCTGGCCGGACATGTTCATCACGTAGGCGAGGGCGAGGACCGCCATGACCGTGACCACGGTCCAGCGGAACTGGCGCACGGTGTCGCCGTAGGCCCGCACGCCCCGCATGACGCCGATGCCGTAGAGCGCGGCGGTGATCAGACCGGCCAGCAGCAGGATCGTGCCGCCGGCGTTGAGCAGGTTGAAGGTGAAAGTCGCGGAGGCGAGCGGCTTGCCGGAGCCGTCGGTCACGTCCAGGCCGGGCCAGGCGAACTTCCACCCCGAGTGCGCGTCCAGCCAGGTCTTCACCGGTCCGAAGGTGGCCACGGCGAACAGCACGACCACGGCGAGGTAGGGAGCGAAGGCCATCAGGGCGGATCCCTCACCGGTGCGCCTGCGCCGGTCTGCGGCCGTGGAGTTCACGCCGGTCGAGCCCGCGTTCGCGGCGCCCGCGTCCGCGTCCGTGGAACCCGCCTTCGCGGCGCCCGCGTCCGCGGAGCCGGACTCCCCGGAGCCGGAGTCCGTTGCGTCACCCGTGCCGGCGGAGCCTCCGCCGGCCGCGGCCGGTGTCCCGGCCCGCGCCGCCAGCGTCTCCTTGGGCTGCCAGACGCGGAGCATCAGCACGACGGCCAGGGCGCCGGCGAAGGCCGCGACGATGTCGGCGATCTCGTAGGAGAGGAAGTTGGCGCTGACGAACTGGGCGGCGGCGAAGCCGAATCCGCCGGCGAGGGCGACCGGCCAGGTCTGCCGCACACCGCGCCGGCCGTCCACCATGAACACCAGCACCAGCGGCACGAACAGGGCCAGCAGCGGCGTCTGACGCCCCACCATCGCGCCCAGGTCCGCGGCGTCCAGCCCGGTGATCTTGGCAAGGGTGGTGATCGGGACGGCGATGGCGCCGAACGCCACGGGCGCCGTGTTGGCCACCAGCGAGACCGCCGCCGCCTTCATCGGCCGCAGCCCGACCGCCATCAGCATCACCGAGGAGACCGCGACCGGGGTCCCGAAGCCGGCCAGCGCCTCGAGGAGCGCGCCGAAGCAGAAGGCGATGATGACGGCCTGGACGCGCTGGTCGTCGGAGAGCGAGCCGAACGCCCGCCGCAGTACCGCGTCCCAGCCCGTGAGCTCGGTCAGTTTGTAGATCCACAGGGCGTTCAGCACGATCCAGATGATCGGGAACAGACCGAAGGCGGCCCCCTCCCCCGCCGCCAGGGCCGCCTGGCCCACCGGCATCTCATAGGCGAAGACGGCGACGCCGAGGGCTGCGGCGAGCGCCACCAGTGAGGCCTGCCATGCCTTCCAGCGCAGACCGCCCAGCAGTACGAACAGCGTGACCAGGGGAAGTGCGGCGCACAGCGCGCTCCACCCCAGGGATCCGGCGACAGGGTCGAAAACCTGTTGGTAACCGGTCATGGCAGATCCTTGCCTCTCTCGATGGGCTGCTTGTGGCCCCCGTCACCCCACAGGGCGGGTTGATTGTTTGACAATGACTCTTGTCTGTCAATGGATCCGGCACGACTTGCTCGCGGGTCACAGATGGCGATTCAGACCCACGACGTGGGGCGGACTCAGCCCAGCGGCAGGAACGGCGCGGCACACAGCGCATGCCTTCGGGGCGACCCGGCGACCGGGCCGCCGACACAATCGGCAACGGCAATAAAGACGGCGGTAGAGGGAGTCGGCCATGGCGAGCTCCTCGCCTCAACGGGCGCCTCTGCACGGCCCCCGTTTCACGTGATCCGGCGATTGTCAGACAGTGACACCTGTCCGTCAACGGGTCTGACCTGACATATGGGAGAATGGGGCCGTCCCTTCACGGAGGTGTTCATGGCCCAGGACGCCGCCCTCAGGCTGTCCACGGTCTCGGTCGTCGAGGCCCTCGCCGCGTCACTGCGCGACCGCGTGCTCGACGGGCAGATCCCGCCCGGCACCACCCTCGCCGAGACCGAGATCGCGAATGAGTACGGTGTCTCCCGCCCCACGGCCCGCAGCGCCATCACCGCCCTGGTGTACGAGGGACTCCTGCACCGCGAGGCCAACAAGGCCGCCTATGTGCCCCGCCTGACCCGTGAGGACGTCGAGGATCTCTTCCTGGTCCGCACTCCGCTGGAGACCGAGGTGGTGCGGGTTCTGCTCGAGCGCGGCACCGTGCCCGTGGGCCCCGCCGAGCGCGCGCTGGAGGACCTCGACCGGCTGGAGGAGGACGCGCCGCACAGCGCCTTCGTCGAACCGGATCTGCGCTTCCACCAGTCCTTGATCGATGCCGTCGGCAGCCCCCGGCTCAGCCGGCTGTACCGGGGCATCAAGGGCGAGATACACCTGTGCATGGTGCAGACCCGGCACACCCTGGGACGCGATCGCATCGTCGCCGAGCACCGCCGGATCCTGCAGGCGCTCCAGGCCAAAGACGCCGACGAGGCGATCGCCCGGATGCGCGCCCATCTCGACGGCGCCTGCCGCTCCCTGCAGCAGGTGTTCCTCACGGTGGGGGCTGAGGAGAAGCGGTAGGCGGGAACCGACTTCCCGTGGCCGGACGCCTGGCCGCGATACCACATGGCGACCGCCCGCACCGTGACCTTCTCACGTAATCGGTCAGCGATGCGGGTCGGCCGCCCGGACGACCCGGTGAGGGTCAGTCAGTTTTCGAGAATCTCGTCAAAGGATCAAAGGAGCAAAGGCAGCCACCTCGTCAAAGGTCAGCCGCCCAGCTCCTGGTGACGGGCCGTCAGGCGTCCCGCGCCGGTCTCCGTGAGCGAGCCGTGCAGACGCAGCCGGGAGATGCCGCCGTCGGGGTAGATGTCCAGCCGCGCATGGGTGCCGGTGACCGGCTCGGGCAGCACGAAACGGTGGTTGGTGTCGGGCTGGAGGCGGGTGCGCGGCAGGGCCTGGACCCACTCGCCGTCCTCGCCGTCCTTGACCGACACCGACGCCCAGCCGGCGCTGTTGCCCTTCAGGTACGCGGTGTCGATCTCGATGGCGCGGATCCGGGACTGCTCGACGAGCCGGTACCGGATCCAGTCGTTGCCCCGGTCGCGGCGCCGGCGCGTCTCCCAGCCGTCGTCCATCTTGCGGGAGCGGCCCGGCTGGATGGTGTTGGTGGCCGGTGAGTAGAAGAGGTTCGAGGCGTCCTCGACCTGGCCGCCGTTCTCCAGGGCGACGACGTCGAAGGTGCCGAGGGCCTGGAGCCAGGCGGGGTCCGGGACGACCTCGCCGTGGACGCGCAGGCGCGCGATGCCGCCGTCGGGGTGCTGCTTGAGGCGCAGGTGGGTGAAGCGCTGCTCGACCGAGACGGCGAAGCCGTTGGCCGCGTGGCCGCCGACCGGGGTGCGCGGGACGAGGGTGGTCCACTTGATGTCGTCGCCGAGGAGTTCCTCGGGTGACGGGGAGCCGGGCACGCAGGTGCCCTCGACGGACACGGCCTGCGGGTAGTTGCCGCGGAAGTGGGCGGTGTCCACGACGATCCCGCGGACCACGCCGGGTGCGCCGAGCCGGATCAGCGCCCAGTCGTGGTCGTCCTCGGCCGGCCAGGGGTGGTCGGCGGAGCGGCCGCGCCGGCGGCGGGTCTCCCAGCCGTCCATGATCTTGCCCTTGTGGCCGAAGTGCTCGGGGTCGAACTCGGCGCGCTCGGGCAGCAGGAGGTTCTCCCGCTGGGCGAAGAACTCGTCGTTGGCGGCGATGACACCGGCACCGAGGCGGCGGTCGGCGAGGTTGGCGTAGTGGGTGAAGGGGAAGTCGGCGGTGCGGTAGTCCGCGTAGGGGTCGCCGCCCTGGTAGGGGCTGGCGTCGCCGGTGAAGGTCTCGATCGCCGTCACGGTGGTCTGTTCCTGCCTTTCGTCTTCTGGGCGTCGTCAGCGGGTGCGGGTGAGCAGCCGGCCCTGCGGTGCGGTGAACTCGCCGTCGGCGACGATGCGCCGGCCGCGCAGCCAGGTGGACCTGACGACGCCGTACAGGGTCCTGCCCGCGTAGGCGGTCACACGGTTGCGGTGCTGGAGGGCGGCCGGGTCGACGGTGAAGGTCTCGTCGGGCGCGAGGACGGCGAAGTCCGCGTCACGGCCCGGGGCGATGGCACCCTTGCGGTCGTCGAGGCCGACCAGGCGGGCGGTGCGCCCGGACATCCAGCGCACCACGTCCTCGAGGGTGTGGCCGCGCCTGCGGGCCTCGGTCCAGACGGCGGCGAGGCTGAGCTGGAGGCCGGAGATGCCACCCCAGGCGGTGGCGAAGTCGTCGGTCTTGAGGTCGGCGGTGGACGGGGAGTGGTCGGTGACCACGCAGTCGATGGTGCCGTCGGCCAGCGCCTGCCACAGCAGGTCCTGGTTGGCGGCCTCGCGGATGGGCGGGCAGCACTTGAACTCGCTGGCCCCGTCCGGGACTTCCTCCGCGGTGAGGGTCAGGTAGTGGGGGCAGGTCTCCACGGTGACGCGCACGCCCTCGGCCTTCGCCTCGGCGATCAGCGGCAGTGCGTCACCGGAGGACAGGTGCAGGATGTGCACGCGGGCACCGAAACGCTTCGCCTGCGCCACCAGGTGGGCTATGGCGGTGTCCTCGGCGACGCGCGGACGGGAGGCGAGGAAGTCGGCGTACCTGGGTCCGCCCTGCTGCGGGGCGGCGGCGAGGTGGTGCGGGTCCTCGGCGTGCACGATCAGCAGCCCGTCGAAGGCGGCGATCTCGGCGAGGGAGCGGGCGAGCTGCTCCTGGTCGAGGTGCGGGAACTCGTCGACGCCGGAGGGCGACAGGAACGCCTTGAAGCCGAAGACACCGGCCTCGTGCAGCGGGCGCAGGTCCTCGACGTTGCCGGGCACGGCGCCGCCCCAGAAGCCGACGTCGATGTGTGCCTTGTCGGCGGCGGTCTTCTGCTTGACGCGCAGGTGGTCGACGGTCGTGGTGGGCGGGAGCGAGTTGAGCGGCATGTCGACGATGGTGGTGATGCCGCCGGCCGCCGCGGCCCGGGTGGCGGTCCAGAAGCCCTCCCATTCGGTGCGGCCGGGGTCGTTGACATGCACGTGGGTGTCGACCAGGCCGGGCAGCAGGACGTCGTCGCCGAGGTCCTCCAGGCGGGCGCCGGCCGGCACGGGGGCGTCGTGCGGGCCGACGGCGGTGATCGTGCCGTCGGCGACCGTGACGGTCGCGGGGCGCGTCCCCTCGGGGGTGATGACACGCGTCGAGCGCAGCACCAGTTCGGCGTCGGACACCCGGACCCTCCTGACCTGTTCGCGGTGGCCGCCGAGCGGTCGTCGCCCGGCGGGTTTCCCGCCCGGCGGCTTTCCATCTGACGGTTTTCCACCTGGCGAAATTCAACGTTCTGTTGAAGGAGTCTTCACTCCCGCTCCGGCCCCGTCAAGGGCACACTTCCCCTCCGGGGCCCACCGGCAGCCACCCTAGACATTTCCACAACTCGGAAATAGAATTCCGCCACGCAGAACGTAGTGACGCACAAACGGGCAGTCAACCTGCTGCCGGGTAGGCTTTGGCCCTTCCTGCCAGTCCCGAAAGGAACGCGCCGTGCCGACGTCCAGCGCCAGCACCACCGACTCCGCCAGGACCGCCGCCCCCAGCGGTGGCGTGCAGTCCCTCGAGCGCGCCTTCGATCTGCTCGAACGCATGGCGGACGCGGGCGGGGAGGTCGGTCTGAGCGAGCTGTCGGCGAGCAGCGGACTGCCCCTGCCGACCATTCACCGTCTGATGCGCACCCTGGTGGCCTGCGGCTACGTCCGCCAGCAGCCCAACCGCCGCTACGCGCTGGGGCCGCGGCTGATCCGGCTCGGCGAGTCGGCGTCCCGGCTGCTCGGCACCTGGGCCCGCCCCTACCTCGCCCGCCTGGTCGAGGAGACCGGCGAGACGGCCAACATGGCGCTCCTCGACGGAGACGAGGTCGTGTACGTGGCACAGGTGCCGTCGAAGCACTCGATGCGGATGTTCACGGAGGTCGGCCGGCGCGTGCTGCCGCACTCCACCGGCGTCGGCAAGGCGCTGCTGGCCACCTTCCCGCCGGAGGAGGTACGGGCCCTGCTCGCCCGCACCGGCATGCCGGCGGCGACGGACAAGACCATCACCACGCCGGAGGGCTTCCTCGCGGCCCTGGAGGAGGTACGGCGCCGCGGCTACGCGATCGACGACAACGAGCAGGAGATCGGCGTCCGCTGCCTGGCCGTCCCGGTCCCCGACTCGCCCACGCCCGCGGCCATCTCCATCTCCGGCCCGGCGGGCCGCGTCACCGAGTCGGCCACGGACAGGATCGTCCCGGTCCTGCAGCAAGTGGCCACGGAACTCTCCGAGGTCCTCACGACCTCGGGCGGCACACAGGCTTCCTGAAACACACCGGCTTCCTGAAACACACAGGCCCCTGAAAAGGAAGCGGTCACCCCGCGTAGGCGACGATCACCCCGCTTCACCCGCCCGGGAGGTGCTCGTACGGGTGTGCGTCAATTGCGGGATGACGGACTGAAGAGCTCCACCGCCTCGCGGACCTCGCGGAGGGCGCCGCGCAGGGCGCTCACGGAGCCGATCGCGGCGGCGATGAGAAGTAAGGAGCGGCGCAGGCGGGGCACGTCCGGGCTGCCGCTCAGGGCCATGGCGTCCAGGGCGGCCAGTTCTTCCTCCGCGATGCCCCGGTCGGGGAACTCCGCCGGATGGGCGGCGAGTTGGCGGCGCAGCCGGGACACGGCCGTGCGCAGCTCCGTCACCCGCGGATCCTCGTGACCGCCGGCCACGCGTCTTTGCTCCACGCTCCGCAACACAGTCCTCCCCCAGGTACGTCGTTGTGCGCTCGCCGCCCCGGCACTCCGTCTCCCCGCCGGTTTCGGTGCGCGCCAGTAAACGCCACCCAGTGCCGCGCGCGCCAGCCCGCTGCGTCATCGAGTTGCTCCGCAGCGTGACATCGGCGCGCGGGCGAGCGTGGGGTAGGGAGGAGGCATGACGACACGAGGGACGGGCGGCGGACGCGCCCCGGTCGCGGGGCTGCTGCTCGCGGCCGGCGGCGGGCGCCGCCTCGGCGGGAGGCCCAAGGCACTGCTCACCCACCGCGGGCGGCCGCTGGTGGAGCACGCGGTGCGGGTGCTGCGCGAGGGCGGCTGCGCGCACGTACATGTGGTGCTGGGGGCGCGGGCGGAGGAGGTGCGGGAGCGCGCCGCACTGCCCGGCTGTGTGCTCGTGGACAACCCCGGCTGGGAGCAGGGCATGGGCACCTCCCTGCGGGCGGGGCTGGAGTCGCTGGCCGGGACCGGTGCACGGGCGGCGCTGGTCACGCTGGTCGATCAGCCCGGCATCGGCGAGCGGGCGGTCGCCCGGGTGCTCGCCGCATACGAGACACCGGATTCGCTGGCCTCCGCCACCTACCGCGGGGTCCGCGGGCATCCGGTGCTGCTCGGCGCCGCGCACTGGGACGGCGTCGCCGCGACTGCGACCGGCGACCGGGGGGCACGCGCCTATCTGAAGGAGCACGAGGAGCGGATCGCGCTCGTCGAGTGCGGGGACGTGGCCGATCCCCACGACATCGACACCGAGGCCGACCTGGCGCACCTTGAGTGAACCGGCCCACCCGACCTCGAGTGAGCCGGCCCGGCCCACCTGGAGTGAGCCCGTCCGAGCCCGCCCCACCCCGAGTGAGCGGCGTGGCACTCAGCGCCACCTTCGCTCGACCCAGAGAATCTCGACATCAACAAACCATTGAACTTCCACTATGAGAAAACTACTATCCACTGCTCAGAAGGGCCCGGCCCCTCTCCGGGCGTTCCCAGCCGTACCCGGGTCGACTGGCACCCGGTGCCACGCCCTGCACGCGTAAGGAAGTGACAGCTGATGTCCGCACCAGCGCCGTCCCCGCTGGCCATCGTCGACGCCGAGCCCCTGCCCCGGCAGGAGGAGGTCCTCACCGAGCCGGCCCTGGCCTTCGTGGCCGAGCTGCACCGGCGGTTCACGCCCCGGCGTGACGAGCTCCTCGCCCGCCGCGCGGTACGCCGCGCCGAGATCGCCCGCACCTCCACCCTCGACTTCCTCCCGGAGACCGCCGCCATCCGCGCGGACGACTCCTGGAAGGTGGCCCCGGCTCCCCCGGCCCTGGAGGACCGCCGTGTCGAGATCACCGGCCCCACCGACCGCAAGATGACCATCAACGCCCTCAACTCGGGCGCCCGGGTGTGGCTCGCCGACTTCGAGGACGCCTCCGCTCCCACCTGGGAGAACGTGGTCCTCGGCCAGCTCAACCTGATCGACGCGTTCACCCGGAACATCGACTTCACGGACGAGCGCACCGGCAAGACCTACGCCCTGCGCCCGAACGAGGAGCTGGCCACGGTCGTGGTGCGCCCGCGCGGCTGGCATCTGAACGAGCGTCACCTCGTCGACGCCGACGGCACCCCGGTCCCCGGCGCGTTCGTCGACTTCGGCCTGTACTTCTTCCACAACGCCCAGCGTCTGCTCGACCTCGGCAAGGGCCCGTACTTCTACCTGCCGAAGACGGAGTCGCACCTCGAGGCCCGTCTGTGGAACGACGTCTTCGTCTTCGCGCAGGACTACCTGGGCATCCCGCAGGGCACCGTCCGCGCCACCGTGCTCATCGAGACGATCACGGCCGCCTACGAGATGGAGGAGATCCTCTACGAGCTGCGCGACCACGCCTCCGGGCTGAACGCCGGCCGCTGGGACTACCTGTTCTCCATCATCAAGAACTTCCGTGACTGCGGGCCGAAGTTCGTACTGCCGGACCGCAACGCGGTGACCATGACCGCCCCGTTCATGCGCGCCTACACCGAACTGCTGGTCCGCACCTGCCACAAGCGGGGCGCGCACGCCATCGGCGGCATGGCGGCCTTCATCCCCTCCCGGCGCGACCCGGAGGTCAACAAGGTCGCCTTCGAGAAGGTCCGCGCCGACAAGGACCGCGAGGCCAACGACGGCTTCGACGGCTCCTGGGTCGCCCACCCCGACCTGGTGCCGATCGCCATGGAGTCCTTCGACAGGGTCCTCGGCGACAAGCCCAACCAGAAGGACCGGCTGCGCGAGGACGTACACGTCACGGCCGAGGATCTCATCGCCATCGACTCCCTGGACGCCAAGCCGACGTACAACGGCCTGGTCAACGCCGTGCAGGTGGGCATCCGCTACATCGAGGCGTGGCTGCGCGGCCTCGGCGCGGTCGCCATCTTCAACCTGATGGAGGACGCGGCCACCGCGGAGATCTCCCGCTCGCAGATCTGGCAGTGGGTCAACGCGGGTGTCGTCCTCGACAACGGCGAGAAGGTCACCGCCGACCTGGCCCGCAAGGTCGCCGCCGAGGAGCTGGCGAACATCCGCGCGGAGATCGGCGAGGAGGCGTTCGCCGCGGGCAACTGGCAGCAGGCGCACGACCTGCTGCTGAAGGTCGCCCTCGACGAGGACTACGCCGACTTCCTCACCCTGCCGGCGTACGAGCAGCTCAAGGGCTGACAGCACCCAAGGGCCCGCAGCGGCTCGAGGGCCCGCAGCGGCTCGAGGGCCGGCGCCGCCGTTCAGGCGGTTCACTTCTCCGAGTGGCCCAGGGGTTTCCCCGGGGCCACTCGGTCGCGTACGGCCCGCTTCACCGCCGTGGGCTCCGGGAAGCCCTGCTCCCGCCGGTCCCACACCACCTCGTCCCCGACCCGGACCACGAAGACGCCGCCGGTTCCGGGCTTGAGCGCCAGCTCGGTCAGCTCCTGCTCGAAGGTGGTCAGCAGCTCCTGCGCCAGCCAGGCCGCCCGGGGCAGCCAGCGGCACTGGGTGCAGTACTCGATCTCCACGCGCCGGTCGCCGGTTGTCATCGCAGGTGCACCGTCCCGTCCTGTTCCACCGCCGGCCGGCCGTGCAGGTCGGGCACCTGCTTGAGCCAGTCCGGGCGGCCCTGTTGCGTCCGTGCCGCACGGAGGGCGTTCTCCGCTGCGATCTCCTCGGCCGAGGGGAAGTCGGTCGGCAGCCACGCGGCGGAGGCCCGCGCCCGCGCGTGCAGGTGGCTCACATACGCCTCGCGGGCCGCGTCGGGCGTGGCGAACCCCGGCTCGTCGGCCAGCCAGGCATCCGGCACCTCGGCCGCGATGGACCGCAGCAGCTCCTCGGTCACCCTGGGCGCGAGTTCCGCGTCGGCGGCCCGCACATCGGGCCCGTACCGGCCGAGCGCGTGATGCCGGAAGTCGTACGCCTTCGCCGGGTCGCTGCCGTCCCAGCGGTGGTGGAAGACGAGCGCCGCGCCGTGGTCGATCAGCCACAGCCGGGGCGGGGCCACGCCCAGCGTCGGCCACAGCACCAGGTTGGAGCTGTGCACGGTGCGGTCGACGTTCACGGTGAGCGCGTCGAGCCAGACGATCCGCCCGGCCTCCACCGGGTCGACCGTGAACTCCTCGGCCACCTCGGGGGTGAAGTCGCGCGCCCCCGGCAGGAAGTCCATGCCGAGATTGACCCCGGCGCTGGAGGCGTGCAGTTCCCGCACCTCCTGGTGCGGCTCGTCCCCGGCGATCGAGGGGTCGAAGTGCACCAGCACCAGCTCCGGGAACCGCAGTCCGAGCGCCCGCGCCAGCTCCCCCACGATCACCTCGGCGACCAGCGCCTTGCGCCCCTGCGCGGAGCCGGTGAACTTCACGACGTAGGTGCCCAGGTCATCGGCCTCGACCACACCGGGCACGCTGCCACCGGTGTGCAGGGGCTCGACATAGCGGGTCGCGGTGACCTCGGTCAGCATCTCCCAGACTCCCGGCGTTCGGCACGAAGAGTGCATAGTAACCGAGGGCCGTAACCGAGGGTCACCTTCCGACCAGTGCCTCGACCGCCGTGACCGCCTCCGCCCGCGTGCCGCCTTCGTGCCCGGATGCAGTCCCGCAGGTGGTGCCACAACCTGAAGAAGGACCGGCCTCCGGTGCCGGCGAAGGAGTGGATCGTGGCCGAGAAGAAGGACAAGGACGACCTGAGCAGGGGCGAGAAGGTCTCGTGGAGCAGTCACGGGCAGGACGTGCCGGGCAAGGTCAAGAAGAAGATCACGGAGCGCACCCGGGCCTCGGGACGGACCGTGGACGCCTCGCAGGACGAGCCGCAGTACGAGGTCGAGAGCGACAAGTCCGGCCGCACGGCCGTGCACGAGCCGCAGGCGCTGCGCCGCCGGGACAGCGGTGCGGACGAGCGCTCGTGACGGCCGCGAAGGGCTCCGGCGAGGACCGGGACGAGACGCGCAAGGCGTTCGGTGAGGCGGTGAACATGACCGCCGCCGAGCTGGAGAAGTGGCTCGGCACCGAGGAGTCGAAGAGCGCGGGGCAGAGCGACGGGGGCGAGAGCGTCGGCCATGCCTCCGGACGGCGCATCGTGGAGCTGCTGCGCACCAGGAAGGACGACCTGACCGAGGACGACCTGGGCCATATGCGCAAGGTCGTCGGCTACGTCCACCGGCACCTCGCCCAGCGGCCTGGCGGCGATGTCACCGGCACCACCTGGCGTCACTCGCTCATGAACTGGGGCCACGATCCCCTGAAGTAGGCGCGCCCGGGGCGGGCGCGCGCAGCGGGTTGGGCAGGGGGCGGTAGCGGGCGGCGGCGCCGTCCGCGGCGGTCCAGCGCAGCAGGAGGTTCGTCTTGCCGGGGAGGGTGGGCGCGGTGAGCAGGGCGGCGGCCTCGGGCAGGCCGTGGCGGGCGACCTCGTGACGTACCGCGGGCCAGGGGTCGAATCCGGGGTGGAGATCGGCGAGGGCGGCGGCCACCTCGGCGAGGTGATTGACGATCAGGCAGTACACCAGCCGTTCCCAGCCTGCCTCCCGGGACACCTCGGGCGGGCGCGGCGTCCCCGCCGCCCCTCGCACGAGCTTCACGCCCTCGGCGTCCCGGAACAGGGCCTGCACGGGGGTGCCGCTGCCGTCCACGGCGATCAGGGTGTTCTGCAGATGCGCCTCCAGGACCACTCCGTGCTGTGCGAAGACGGCCAGGACCGGCGGAACCACCTGGGTCAGATACGCCTGCCACCAGGCGTCCGGGCCGGGAGGTTCCGTGGGGAGCGGGCTGCCGTCGAAGCCCTCGACCAGCGCGGCGGCGAGATACGGCGTGGCGCCGGGCAGCAGATGGGCGCCCAGTCCGTCCCGGACGACGACGGCCAGTTGCTCGTAGGCGAAATCGGCGGTGCGGTGGCCGCGGTCGCTGAGCCAGGCCGCCGTGCCGGCGCCCGGTGCGGCGGGCCCGGCGCACCGGGCGAAGGCGGCGCGCACCGCGTCGTCCGTGGCGCGCAGCCGGGTCAGGTCGTGCCGCCACAGCCGCCGGATGTCGTTGGTGATGCGCACATCCAGGCTGAACTTGCAGAAGAGGTCCAGCTCCGGCGCGTACACGGTGCGGATCGCGGCGGTCGGCCAGACCGGGAACGGGGTGGTGCCGAGCCGGAGGAGCCGGCCGTCGGCGAAGGCCGGGGCGAGATCGCGGGCCGCCAGCTCCAGCTGCCAGGGGTGGGCGGGCAGCAGCCGGTAGCCGGGCGGGGCGGTGCCGAGGAGGTCCAGCGCCGCGGTGTCGCCGTCCTCGACGACGGCGTCCTCGCGCAGGGCGAGCAGGGTCAGCGGGAACCGGGCGTGCGCCTCGGGCGCGTACGGCAGCCAGCTGGCCGCGGGGCCGCCGCCGCGGGCCTTGGGTGCCGGGTGGTGGGTGTGGCCGGTGACCAGGCTCTGCTCGGAGCGGAGGTAGGGGTCGCCGGGCGGGGTGGCGGCGGCGCGGGCGGCGAGCAGCGCGGCCACCGCGTCCCGGCTGTCGATCATCTCACCGGGCAGCTCGTGGTTGGACACGCCGGTGTGGCGGCGCAGCTCCTCGGCGGCGAGCTTCACCAGTTCGACGTGGCCGATGCGCTGCCAGGCGCCGTCGGTGAACACCTCGGGCCCGGTGGGGCGCCGCCCGCCGCGGACCCGCAGCAGGCGCCCGGTGCCGGGCAGCCGGTAGGTGCGGCGGTCGCCCGTGCCGTCCCCGGGGAGCCGTTCGGCCACCTCCCGCAGCAGGCAGTTCAGCAGGGGCACGGCCGCGTAGGCGTCGGCGCGCCCGGCCTGATCGGCGCGCAACCCCGAGTCGTCGTCTGCGTGCGGGGGCATGCGGTCAACGCGTTCCACTGGTTCCCTACGGTCTGTCCGGGCGGAGACGATCAGTATGTCTGCCGTGCACCTCCCCTTCGTCCCGTCCGTCCACCTTGCGTACCCCGAGGAGTCCGCCCGTGCACCGTCCCTCCGCCGCCGAGACCGCGGTGGCCGACGAGCTGGCCGCCGTACGGCCCGCCCTGCTGCCCCGGTACGAGCGGGAACTGCCCGGAGCCCGTGCGGCCGTGCTGACCCGGCTGTGGCGGGGCCTCGCGCATGAGCCCCTGCCGTGGATCGACCGCCGGGAACGTGGCGGTGACGGGCTCACCCTGCACCTGACGGACGGGCGCCGGCTGCACGGCCCGTGCGCGGATCCCTACGCGACGGACGCGTATGCCGCGGTCGTACGGCTCGGGGAGACGGACTACGACGATCCGGCGCGGCTGATGACCGATCTCGCCGTACCCCGGTCGGCGTCCTTCGGGGCCGAACTCGCCCACAGCGTCGCCTCGTTGGCCCTCTCACGGGCCGGCGACGATCATCCGGACGAGTGGCCGGACACCGACTGGGAGTGGGAGCAGCGGGTGACCGACGGGCACCCTTTCCACCCCAACTGCCGCTCCCGGCCCGGCTTCTCGGTGGCCGAGCAGCTGGCCTACGCTCCCGAGCACGGACCGGTGGTCGACCTGGGTCTGCTGCCGGTGCCGGCCGGGGAGTGCGTGGTCAGCGGGGACTGGCCCGGCCGGCTGCGGGACGGTGGGCGGCTGCTGATCCCGGTCCATCCCTGGCAGGCGGAGCACGTGCTCAAGCGCGGCTGCGAGGCGCGGCTGGGCGCGCATCCGCTGATGGCGCTGCGCACCCTCGCGCTGCCCGGCGGCGGCCCGCACGTCAAGACGGCGCTGACCGCCCGGCTGACGTCCTCGGTGCGGGACATCTCGCTCGGCTCGATCACCGCCTCCGCGGAGCTGTCGCGTTTCGGGGAGGCGATGGCGGAGCACACCGGCGGTCTGCTGCACATCACCCGCACGCTGGGCGCCGCCGCGGGCTCCCCCGACCTCGCCGCGGTGCTGCGCGAGTCACCGCAGCGGTACGCGGGACCCGGCAAACGCGTCCTCCCGGTGGCCGTCCTGGCGACCACCGGGCTGCCCGGCTCCCCCGCCTGGTCGGCGCGTTTCGCCCGGCTGACGCTCACCGTCGGTCTGCGGCTGCTGGAGCTGGGCGTGGCCCTCGAGGCACACGGCCAGAACCTCCTCGTCGTGCTGTCCGGCGAGGGCGAGCCGCTGAGGCTGGTCTACCGGGACCTGGCCGACCTGCGGGTGAGCCCGGCGCGGCTGACCCGCCACGGCATCCCCGTCCCCGGCCTGCCGGCCCGCATGCTCACGGACGACGAACGGGTGCTGCGCCGTAAGCTGTTCGGATCCCTGGTGGCGGGATCGCTGGCCGGCGCCACCGGCTCGGCCGGGCTGCTCGGGGCTGCGCTGCGGGCGGCCGTGACCGACGACCTGCCCCGCACGGCGGACCTGCCGGCGCTGCTCGACGAACCGATCCCGGCGAAGGCACTGACCCTGATGCGCCTGTCACCCCGCACCCCCGCCGACCTGTGGACCGAACTGCCCAACCCCCTTCACACCGGTGCGGCGTGAGCCGGGGCCAGACCTGTGAGTGCTGGCGTCAGCGCAAGTCCTTCGCCGGGTCGATGGCCCAGTGGTTGGTCTTGAGGACTCGCCCTGCGACGGTCGCCTCGGTTTGCGAGAGGAGGCGGAACCCGACGGAACGGCAGATACCGTTCGACGCCGCGTTGTTCGTTGCCGGAAAGGCATGCACCAGGCCCCAGCGGTTCTGGTCCCTGGCTTGTTCCAGAAGGGTGCGGACTGCGCGTTTACCGAAGCCCTGCCCTTGAAATGCGGGCCGAACCATCCAACCGATCTCGGACATCGGCCCGTCGCCGGTGTCGTGGGACCAGATGGTCACCGTCCCGGCCACTACCTCTGGGGTGGCCCCATCGGGAATGATCATCTTGAACCATGCGAGGTCGTCCGCTGCCTTCCGGGCATCCCGACGGACCTTGTCCGCCATCCCCTCACGCGGAACGGGCCCACCCAGGTCAGCCATCATCACGGGGTCGCACCGCATCCGGATGTAGGCATCGACGTCGTCCGGTGAGACGTTCCGCAGCTGCACTACTCCTCCTTGGCCCCGTCGGGATGGTCCCACGGTCCGAGAGGGCGATCACCAGTCGCCCCGTCCAGGGCCTCATTCATGATCGTCATGCCGGTCATCCTGCCGGCGGGCGCCGGCAGTCCGCTCAGGTCTCCGGCGTCGCCCCGGCGGTGCCTTCTGCCGCGTTCTCCCGCAGCCACTTGGCGAGGGTGCCCTCGCCGGTCACCTGGACCCGGCCGGTGCCGACCGCTTCGCCGAGCGGGAGTTCGCCGCGGCTGATCGCGGTGCAGGTCGCGGTGTCGAGCACCAGCACGGCGTCGGCCTCGTCGGGCGCCGGACCGTCGCCGTAGACGGGGCCGTCCTCGGCACCTACGTACAGATGGAACTGCCCTTCCTCCAGCCGCACTTCGACCAGCCCCTCGCCCTCCAGCGAGCGCAGCAGCGGCAGGGCGAACCAGTGCGCCCGCACGGCGTCGGTGGGCCGCCGCTCCCCCAGCGCCTCCTGCCCCCAGGCCCCGAGCGCCTGCAGCACGGGCAGCAACTCCCGGCCCCGCGCGGTCAGTTCGTAGACGTAGGCGGCACCGGGCGGGGCCAGCCGCCGCCGGGTGGACAGCCCGTCGCGCTCCATGTCCCGCAGCCGGGAGGCGAGGACGTCGGTGCTGACACCGGGGAGGTCCGCGTGCAGGTCGGTGTAGCGCCGCGGGCCGGCCAGCAGCTCCCGGACGATCAGCAGGGTCCAGCGGTCGCCCACGGCGTCGAGGGCACGGGCGACGGAGCAGTACTGGTCGTAGCTACGGCGAGCGCGAGGTGACATGCGGCGCAGTCTAGACAAGTTGTTGGACTTTCCAAGCGCCTACTTGGTAAAACCAAGCAGCAGCAGTGATCTGAGAGGTGGCGGCGCATGGAGTTCCGGCAGTCGAGCAAGCTCAACGAGGTCTGTTACGAGATCCGCGGCCCGGTGATCGAGCAGGCCGACGCGCTGGAGGAGGCGGGGCACCATGTGCTGCGGCTGAACACCGGCAATCCGGCGCTGTTCGGCTTCGAGGCGCCGGAGGAGATCGTCCAGGACATGATCCGGATGCTGCCGCAGGCGCACGGCTACACCGACTCCCGCGGCATCCTCTCCGCCCGCAGGGCCGTCGCCCAGCGCTACCAGACCCTGGGCCTGGAGGTCGGCGTCGACGACGT
Organism: Streptomyces thermospinosisporus; assembly: GCF_039526425.1. Lineage (NCBI taxonomy): Bacteria > Bacillati > Actinomycetota > Actinomycetes > Kitasatosporales > Streptomycetaceae > Streptomyces > Streptomyces thermospinosisporus. Next base: position 69,124 of record NZ_BAAAIZ010000030.1, on the reverse strand, counting down.
CTACCTCGGCAACGGCGTGTCGGAGCTGGTGTCGATGGCCGTGCAGGCGCTGCTGGAGGACGGCGACGAAGTCCTCATCCCGGCCCCCGACTTCCCGCTCTGGACGGCGGTGACCACCCTGGCGGGCGGCAAGGCCGTGCACTACCTGTGCGACGAGCAGTCCGACTGGTACCCGGACCTCGCCGACATGGAGTCGAAGATCACCGACCGCACCAAGGCGGTCGTCATCATCAACCCCAACAACCCCACGGGCGCCGTCTACCCGAAGGAGATCGTCGAGGGCATCCTCGACCTCGCCCGCCGCCACGGCCTGATGGTCTTCGCCGACGAGATCTACGACCAGATCCTCTACGACGACGCCGTCCACCACTCGGCCGCCGCCCTCGCCCCCGACCTGGTGGTCCTCACCTTCTGCGGCCTGTCGAAGACCTACCGGGTGGCCGGCTTCCGCTCGGGCTGGCTGGTCGTCACCGGCCCGAAGCAGCACGCCAAGGACTACCTGGAGGGCCTGACCATGCTGGCCTCCATGCGTCTGTGCGCCAACGCGCCCGCCCAGTACGCCATCCAGGCGGCCCTCGGCGGCCGCCAGTCCATCCGCGAGCTGACCGCCCCGGGCGGCAGGCTGCGCGAACAGCGGGACGTGGCCTGGCAGAAGCTGAACGAGATCCCGGGCGTGACCTGCGTCAAGCCCAAGGGCGCCCTGTACGCGTTCCCCCGCCTGGACCCCAAGGTCCACAAGATCCACGACGACGAGAAGTTCGTCCTGGACCTGCTGCTGCGGGAGAAGATCCAGGTGGTCCAGGGCACCGGCTTCAACTGGCCGACCCCCGACCACTTCCGCATCCTGACCCTCCCGCACGCGGAGGACCTGGAGGCGGCGATCGGCCGCATCGGCCGCTTCCTGAGCGGCTACCGGCAGTAGGCCCCGGCCCGGGGTCTGGGGTCTGGGGTCTGGGGTCTGGGGTCTGGGGTCCGGGGTCCGGGGTCCGGGGTCCGGGGTCCGGGGTCCGGGGTCCGGGGTCCGGGGTCCGGGGTCCGGGGTCCGGGGTCCGAAACCCAGGGCCCGGGGTCCGAAGCCCGGTGCCAGGGGTCCGAAGCCCGGGGAACCAGCGGCTGGGCGCCGGTCCCGATGGTTCATGAGACACGAGACCGGACGGCGAACGGCTGCGTGACCGTCCTGTGGGCCGCGGTCGGCGCCGCCACCGCCTCGCTCGCCTGGGCACCGGAGGCACGCCTCAACGTCCACGGCGGCTTCGAGGGCCTGCGCCGCGACCTGAGCGTCCTCTACATCGACCTCCCGCTCATCGCCCTGGGCGGCGCCCTGCTCCCCCGCACCGTCCGGCTCCTCACCCGTCCTCGACCAGGCACTGCGCAGGGAGGACGAGCGGCCCACGCGTGTGCAGCTGCTGCGCCTCCTGGTGCTGCGTGCGGATGCGGCCAGGCGCCTCGGCGACGAGGAGACCGCGACATCCGCACTCACCAAGGCCGCCGCGATCCAGCTCACCGCCGAGGAACGGGACTCGGTCCACGACGACCTTGTGCGCCTTGCAGAGCTGCGGAGCTAAGGGGCAGTCAGCAGTCGGCGCGAAGCCGTGACTCAGCCGGATCGGTGATGGTCCGTCAGCGACGACTGGGCGACGCCGCCGTGAAAAACCTCCCCCCGACTGCTTCCTGACACTCCGCCGCCCCCCGATACCGCGGCTCACCCTCCCGACCACCGCTGCCGACGCGTGTTCAAAGCGCTCGAGACGTGCGATTCCATTTTCATCCGATGAAGTTTTCGCACGCTCAAATCACAAGTTTCCAGGCCCTCCGCTCTTACAGTGGACCAGACCACCAGAGAAGGTTGTAAGCCCTTTACACACGGAGAATCTACGTGCGTAACTGATGACGCGCGCACGTCAAGAAACGTCGACGTCACCTCCAGTTCCGTACCCCACCCGTATCCGGAGGCAGACATGTTCGCGTTCCGTTCCCTGCTCAGGCGTCCCGCCAGACGCACGGCCACCGCGGCCGGAGTCCTCGGCGCGGCCCTCACCCTCCTGGCCGGCACGGCCGGCAGCTCCGTCGCGGCACCGCCGCCCGACCCGGACCGCGTCCGCGTCACCCCCGGCCAGGCCTACATGGGCGTCGGCATCAAGGTGCACCAGGGCGTCCCGGCCGCCCAGGACTCCCTCGGCGCCCTCGCCCCCACCGACGGCGTCCAGGGCATCGACGTCTCGCACTGGCAGGGCGCCGTCAACTGGACCTCCGTGCGCAACGCCGGCATCCAGTTCGCCTGGATCAAGGCGACCGAGGGCACCAGCTACAAGGACAGCGGCTTCAACACCAACTACCCGGCCGCGCACGCAGCCGGAGTCATCCGCGGCGCCTACCACTTCGCCCGGCCCGACGTCTCCAGCGGCGCCGTCCAGGCGAACTACTTCGCGTCAAACGGCGGCGCGTGGTCGCGCGACAACCTCACCCTCCCGGGTGTCCTGGACATCGAGCACAACCCGTACGGGGCGATGTGCTACGGCCTGTCCACCACCCAGATGCGCACCTGGATCAACGACTTCTACACCACCTACAAGGCACGGACCACCCGTGACGTGGTGATCTACACGACCGCGAGCTGGTGGAACACCTGCACCGGCAACTGGACCGGCATGTCCGCCAAGAGCCCGCTGTGGGTGGCGCACTGGACCTCGGCCTCCTCGCCGACCCTCCCCGTCGGCTTCCCGACCTGGACCGTGTGGCAGTACACCAGCACCGGCTCGGTCTCCGGAGTGTCCGGGAACGTCGACCGCAACAAGTTCAACGGCTCGCGCGACCGGCTGCTGGCGCTGGCCAACAACACGTAGGCCGGCACCTCGCACCAGCCGCTCGTGGCAGGACGGCACCCGCCCGCCCCTCCTCTCCTCACTCCCCTCCCCCCACTTCCCGAGGAGTGTTCGTGACCCCAGCGACCCCACCGAATCAGGCCGCCCCAGCAAACCCGGACAGCCCCGGCGGCACGTTCAAGCCGACCGGCTTCCGCCGCCGCAGGCTGCTGCGCACCGGTGCGGCCTCAGTCGCCGGTCTGGCCGCCGCCCTGCTGCCGGGCACGGCCCGCGCGCAGGGCACCGGGGGCGGCGCGGGTGCCGTCCAGCCGGACATCGACAGCACCCGCACCTGGGGCGCCCGCGCCCCGCAGGGCACCATCACAGTGCTGCGCTACCGGCCGACCGGCATCGTCGTCCACCACACGGCGAGCACCAACTCCACCGACTTCTCCCGCGCCCAGGCGCACGCCCACGCCCGCTGGGTGCAGGATCTGCACCTGGACAAGAACGGCTGGGCCGACACCGGCTACCACTTCCTGGTCAGCCGGGGCGGCTGGATCACCGAGGGGCGGCACGGCAGCCTCTCGGCCCTGACCGGCGGAAGCAGCTTCGTGCTCGGCGCGCACACCTCCGGTCAGAACGACCGCACCCTCGGCATCGCCAACGAGGGCTCCTACCACGCGGGCGCACTGCCGCCCGACGCCCAGTGGGACGTGCTGGTCACCCTGTGCGCGTACGTCTGCACCCAGTACGGGATCGCCCCGGTGCAGATCACCGGCCACAAGGACCACGGCACCACCCTCTGCCCGGGCGTGTACCACGACATGCTGCCCCGGCTGCGCGAGGAGGTGGCTGCAGCCCTGTAGTCAGCGCCCGACGTCACGTACCGCACCACAGCACCACAGCACCACAGCGCCACAGCAGGACAGCGCCACAGCAGGACAGCAGCACACGATTCGCGGGAGCGGCCCGGCGCCGATGGGTGCCGGGCCGCTCCCTGCGTACGAGACCTGGGCCGGTCCGGCGCGTACGAGATCTGACTCAACCCGTGCTTCGCCTCGCCCCTCCGGGACGCCGGCCACGACGTCTCCGACTACTCCACCGTCGCCCCCCGCTACGGAACCAACTTCCGCGTCGACATAGCCGCCTCCCTGGTCAAGGACGACCCCGGCCACGCCGAGTCGCTACCGCGGCACCTGCCCGGTGGATGCCTTCCCGCCCAATGCCTCCGGCCTGTCCCCGCGCCTCGGCCCGCATGGGCAACTCCCTGGACAGCTCCAGCGGGAACACGGGCTTCAGGGTGGTGCGGCGTCCGCGGGAAGGCTGAGCAGGCGCCCTACGGCAGCAACGGTGCGACGACCCGTTTCAGCTCCTTCTCGCCGATCGCCCCGATCCGTGCCGCCGCGATCCGGCCCTCCGGGTCGACGACGAGCGTGAACGGATACGCGGTGAGATTCACCATGCCCTTCGGCAGGCGCAGCAGCTGACGCCCCTTCGGGTCGTGCAGGCTCGGATACGCGAGCTTCGCCTCCTTCTCGAAGGCGCGGGCGTCGGCGAGCGAGGTGTCGGCGTTCACCCCCACGACCCGCAGGCCCCTGCCGTACAGCTCCTTGTGCACCCGCGAGAGACCGGGGGCCTCCGCACGGCACGGCCCGCACCAGGACGCCCAGGCGTTGACCACCACGACCTTGCCGCGCAGTCCTTCGATGCTCACCCTGCCGCCGTCCACGGTCTCCCCCGACAGCTCCGGCATCGCGACCCGCTTCGCGGGCGCGTACTGCTTCAGCGGGGAGACCGCGGGTGCGTCCGCCCCGGGCGCGGGAGCGGGTGCCGAGCAGGCCGCCAGCCCAGCGAGCAGAAGGCCGACGGTGGTTGCGGCTCGCATGCTCTTCATGCTGGTCAGCATCGCATCCCTGTCAGCGCGTCACGCCCCCGGGGAGGGGCAGTGCCACTGGCTGTGGCCTCCCCCTCCCGGCGTTCGGCTCCCCGTCGGCTCAGGACAGGCCCCACTCCTGGCGGACACGCGCCTTGTCGGACCCACCGCTCTTCTCCAGGTAGGGGTGCGAACCGGCCTTCGTCGAGTTCGAGGCGATGACCTTCCCATTCGCCTTGCTGTAGATCTTCGAACCGCCCAGCACCCACTGGTGGCTCTTCTTGCCGGAGCTGCACGTGTACTGCACCAGGCGGTTCTTGGCCCCCACGGCCAGGCACTTCCCCGACTTGTCGTTCTTGATGGTGAACACCGAGCTGTTCTTGGAGAGCCGCTTCAGAGTCCAGCGCTGCGTCTTGTCGCTCTTGGCGCACTTACCGAGAACCAGCCGCGCGTTGTTCTTCTTGCTGCCGCCCATCGACAGGCACTTGCCGGGCGCCCAGACGCGCTCGAGACGCGTGTGCGCGTACGGATCCTTCTTCGCCGGGGCGGCCGCATGCGCAGGCGCGGACAGGACCGTCATCGAGCCCGCGGCTATCGCGACCATGGCCAACGACCCGACTGCTTTACGCATCAATTACTCCCTCATGGAATGACCGGAAAGACGACCGTCGCACTCGAAGCTAGATTCGAACTCCCCGTCCCACCAGGTCTGTTGGGGAGGTGACCAAAAGGTCATTGCCCGAGGGGGCAAGGGGCCCGGCCGGTGTACGGCCGGCAGTGGTGCATGCAATAGCGTGGCATCCGACCACTGCCACCACTCGCCGGGAAACGGACCGTTGAGCATCCCCAGAAAACGCACGACCCTGCCCCTGGCAGCCGCGGCCCTTGCCGTCGTCGCGGCGCTCGCTTTCATCGCGACGAAGGACCCTCACTACGACATTCGGCCGGGCGCCAGGGCCCAGAACGCCCACTGCGCCCGTATGGTCGAGGAGGCCCCGGACCGACTGGCCGGAAAACCGCATCACAGCACGGGCATACCCGGTGTGGTCGTCTGGGGGGACAGCGAGATCGTCCTGCGCTGCGGTGTGCCGGAACTCGGCCCCACCACCGACCCGTGTTTCGCCGCCGACGGAGTCGACTGGGTGCTGGACGACAGAAGGAGCACCGAGGGCGAGAAGGTGATCACCACCTACGGCCGCAGTCCGGCCACGGAGGTCACCTTCACGGGGTCGATGAGCGCTCCCGATGCCGCACTCATCGAACTGTCGGCGCTCGTCGCGCCGATCAAGCAGACGGCACAGTGCATCCAGCCGGACTGAACCGACGGGCGCACCCGCCCAACTTGTCTTTCGGTGCAGGGGACTTGGGCTTCACGGACCATGGGTGCGGGCGCCCGTGCGGCCTTGCGCCCGCACTGGTCGAGTGCGGGCGCAAGGCCCTCGGTCATGCGGCTGTGGGCCGGCGCCGGCCGGATCCACCGGCAAGGTGCCGCGTGCATGAGTCGTCCGAGCACAGCACGTCATGGGCGAGTGCGGACACGATCGCGGCCTGCGTTCGTGTTTCCTGGCCGGTCTTTCCCACGATGTTCGCGATGTGCGCCTTCACCGTCCGTTCGGCGATGCCCAGTCGGCGTGCCAGCTCCCGGTTGCCCAGGCCTGTGCCCAGCAGGAGGAGGACTTCCCTCTCCCGGTCGGTGAGACTCTCCAGCCGCCACACCCCGAAACCGGGATCATGTCCCGTACGCAGGTACGGACACGGCGCAACTCCCCCATCGGACCGCTTGGTCATGGTGGTCCCTCCTGATCGCGGTTCCTCTCCAGCAGACCCCCGTGGTCTGGTGGCACCAGCGATCAAGACCTAACCTAGCCGCCCGCTCTGACAGGAGCACGCCGGTATCCGGGCGCCAGGCCTGTGCGACCAGGCCTGTGCGACCGCGTGACTCAGAACTTGCCGTAACGGCCCGTCAGATCGGCCTCGGGGCAGGCTATCGAACCGACGAGGCACTTGGGGTCGGCGTACTTCCGCGTGTAGACGTTGGTCACCTTGCCGCCGTCGTAGATGTAGATGTGGTGATTGGGCATCAGGCGGTGCTTGCCCGAGCGGATGGTGTAGTTGCCGCTCTTGGTGAGATTCATCGTCAGGGCCCCGTCGATGGCGCCCTTGACACCGCCGAGGCCCTTGCAGAACGGGTTGGTGGCGTGCAGATTCATCCGGACATCGACGTAGTTGGAGCCGGATCCGAGCTTCTTGACCGACATGTGCTTGGTGGTGGCCGTCTTGGTGGCGACCTTCTTGCCGGTCTTCTTCACATACACGTTGGTCGGGTTGATGTGCTTGTTGCCCTGCACCTTCTTCGTCTTCCAGGTGATGGTGGCGTGCAGGGCCGTGCGGTACTTGTCCGACTTCCAGTCGAACTTGCTCCGCCCGTCGCCACCGAACTGGAAGTTGCGGCCGTAGTCACAGCCGGCGAGGGGAGCGTCGATGCGCTTCTGCGGGATGAAAGCGATCCAGGAGAGGGTGGAGGTCTTGGCGACGCCTGCAGCGGCGGCCCGGGAGACCGCGTGCTCACGCAGAGCACTGGCCGACCCGGCGGCCGGGACGGAAACGTTCATGCCCCACAGCCTCGCTCCCGGGGCTCCGTTCTCCGGCAGTTCCGGCGCGACCTGGTAGTGGTAGTCCGCGCCCGCTACCACGTCCGTGTCGCGGAAGGACTCCTGCCCGGCGGCCAGGCGGGCGATCTCCTTGCCGTCCCGGGTCACCACATAGCGGGCGTCCGGCGCGTACGCCTTCCACGACAGCTCCACGAAGGAGCTGCCGGCTGCGGCGACGATCCCCTCGCGCGCCGAGGACCGGTCGACGACGGCGGTCTCTCCCGAGTCCGCCCGCATCACGCCGAACCCCTGCGCCGCCAGCATCTTGCCCTGGGCGCTGCTCTTGCCGAAGCCGGTCACGTCCTTCAGTCCGCCGGCAGACACGGTGGACAGGGAGAACGCGGCGGTGCCGGGCCGGGGGTCGGGGTGAGGTGCGGCAGCCGCGTGGACTCCGCCCGCGAGAAGGGTGAGCGGCGCCAGGGACAGGGCTGCCGTCCTGGCGGAACGAGAAAGGTGCATGGGTTGTCCTTCCGTACTCTGCGTGCCACTGCTGATCCGATGGGCGCGGGCGGTTCCCGCACCTCCCTGCCAGGGGCTCCCGGCCTCACCGCTCCGGTCCGCGTGGCCGAGGGGCATCCGCCGTTGCTGTGCGGCAGGCGAAGGCACGCCCGGTCGGCGCGGATGAAAGGGCTGAACGCACAGCGCGCTGCCGAGGGATCGTGTCCGGGCAGGCGCGCGGCGTCGGACGAGGGTGGAGTGAGGCCTACGGCATCAACGGCCGTGCGAAGTGGCTGACCGCCACGGCTTCTGTCTGGCAGAGGTCATGCCAACGACCCTAGGAAGGACGGGGATTGCGGCGTAAGTGTCTCCTTGGGCAGTGCCCTGTCGGGCAGTGCCTCAAAGGGCAGGGCATTGTCAGGGACATGACACTTCCGACCCCTTCAGGGGGTTCCCGATGCCAGAGCGCAAGGCACGAGCCGCCGCGACCGACGGCGGCGAGACTCAGACGGTCACAGAATCAGAATCAGGCAGTCACGAACGCAGTGGCGACGATCGGGTAGAGCACGCTCAGGGACCCCAGGACGAGGCCGGTGAAGCACTGCCGCCGGTTGAGCTTCCGCCCCAGGCCGAGCAGAGCGAAGGTGACTGCGAGGCTGCCGAACAAGAGCGGGAACGCGATCCCGATGAAGCCGGCGAACACCGCGGTGAGCAGCGCGAGGACACCGAGAACGAGTGATACGGGCCCGTAGAGAGTCGCAGGGCTGTCTGCGGATCCGGTGGCCATGGCGAACTCCTCGCTGTGCTGTGTCGGCCTTCCGACGTGCAGGTATGCGAACCCTGCGCATCCATCATGGCACGGCCCGGTCACGCACCCGGCCCCCTCGGCTGCGGCCGGGCGTCCATGAGATCAAGCTCACCCGCGCGCCGGTCACCGCACGCCGGAGCGGGCCGGACTGTCGGTGCCCCGTCGTAGGCTTCGAGCTGGTGGGGCTCGCTTCCGGGTGCCGTCGGGAGAGGGAAGGAGCATGCCGTGTCGCGACCGCCGACCGCCGCGCAGCGGCGTGTGATCGAGAGTGCCGATCCGGTCACCGGGCGGCTGAAGGGCACCGAGGCGCAGCTGGCGGCGCTGGTCCGCAGCGGGCTGGCGTTCCGGCATCCGCGCCCGCCGCACGACCACTTCCTGACACCGGCCGGGCACCGGATCCGGGAGAAGGAGTCCGAGCCGGCGCCCGCGTCCGAGCCGCCCGCTTCCTCCGGCGGGGTGTTCACCGCGCGGGTCGGAGGTGAGGAGGCGGCTCCCGAGTCCGGGCCGGCGCGGCGGCGGGAGGTGCACAGCGCCTGGCAGGGGATGCTGGAGCTGCGGCGCATGACCCACCCCGACGGTGCCACGGACCGGCCCTGCCCGTGGGAGCGCACGCATCTGGTGCAGGCCGCCGCGCTGGCGCTGGAGGCGGCCGGGCACCGCCCGGCCGGGCCGGAGGGTGACGGCTACCGGGTGCGGGAGACGCCGCAGCCGGAGGCGGTCGCGGTGTACGCGCCCGATGGTGCCGAGCTGAGCGCCTGCGCGGCGACGCTGGAGCGGGCCGGCTGGCAGGCCGGGGAGTACACCGAGCCGAGGACGCGGGTGCGGTATGTGCTGGCCTCGCCGCGTCGTGTCTGAGGCGCCGTGTCAGGATCGTCGGACAGGTCAGTCGATCACAGCAGCGTGAGGGGACGCCGTGAGCAAACCGTTTACCGTCCGGGTGACCGTGCGGGGTTACGAGACCGATGTGCAGGGCCACCTCAACCAGGCCGTGTATCTCAACTACGCGGAGCACGCCCGCTGGTCGCTGCTCCAGGAGGCGGGGATCACCCAGGCGGGGCTGCAGGCGCACGGGGTGGGGCCGGTCGCGCTGGAGACGACGATCCGGTTCCGCAGGGAGCTGCTCGCCGGTGACGAGGTCGATGTGAGCTGCGTGTTCACCTGGGGCGGCGGCAAGACGTTCGGCATCGAGCAGGCCGTCACCAGGACGGACGGCACGGTGGCGGCCGAGATCACCGCGGTCGGCGGGCTGCTGGACCTCAAGGAGCGCAGGCTGGTGGCGGAGCCCGACAAGGTGTTCCGGGAGCTGGCCAAGGACCCGGCGCTGTTCGGGCTGTAGCGCGAAACGCGGGTGCGGTGGGGCCTCGCCGCCTGGAATGCTTTGCTGTCATGGCCCCACGACGCCTCAGACCGAGCCTGTACATCTCCGTGGACATCGAGGCCGACGGGCCGATCCCCGGTCCGTACTCGATGCTGAGCCTCGGGGCGGCCGTCGCCGGGGTGCACAGTGCCGACGGGTTCGCCGCGGCCGATCCCGGGGAGCGGACGTTCTACCGGGAACTGAAGCCGATCAGCGGCGAGTTCGTGCCGGAGGCGCTGGCGGTCAGCGGGCTGGACCGCGACCGGCTCGGCACCGAGGGTGCCGAGCCGGGCCGGGCGATGAGCGAGTTCACCGCGTGGGTGCGCGAGTGCGCCGCGGAGGCGGGCGCGCAGCCGGTGATGTGCGGTTACCCCGCCTCCTACGACTGGACGTTCCTGTACTGGTATCTGATCCGGTTCACCGGGGCCAGCCCCTTCGGGCACTCGGGATGCCTGGACATGAAGACCCTGTACGCCGCCCGGGCGGGGCTGCCGCTGAGGGCGGTGGTCAAGGGGACGATGCCGCGGGAGCTGCTGTCGCGGCGCCGGCACACGCACCATGCGCTGGACGACGCCATCGAGCAGGCGGAGCTGCTGGCGAACCTCATGGCGTGGTCCGGGCCGTCTTCGGCGAGCCGGTGATCTCCTCCTCCGTCTCCGTGGAATGGGCTTCCGTCTCCGTGGAATGAGCGTCCGTCTCCGTGGGACGGCTGACGTCCGTCTCCATGGGATGGGTGACCTCGGCGGCGTCGCTGCGGCCGTTGCCGATGTGGTTGAAGACGAAGTTCAGCAGGACGGCGACCACGCAGCCCGTGGAGATGCCGGAGTCGAGGACGATGCGGGCCGTCTCCGGGAAGGCGTGGTAGAACTGCGGCGCGCTGATCGGGATGATGCCGACGGCGAGCGAGACGGCCACGATCAGGACGTTGTTGTCCTTCTCCAGGCCCGCGCGGACCAGGGTCTGGATCCCGCTGGCGGCGACCGAGCCGAACAGGACCACGCCGGCGCCGCCCAGGACCGGGCGCGGCACAACCGCGATCAGGGAGGCGGCCATGGGGCACAGGCCCATCAGGACGAGGAAGCCGCCGCCGGTGGCCACCACATAGCGGCTGCGGATCCTGGTCATCGCCACCAGGCCGATGTTCTGGGCGAAGGCGCTGCACATGAAGCCGTTGAACACCGGGGCGAGGGCGGAGCCGAGGGTGTCGGCGCGCAGGCCGGCCGCGATGGTCTTCTCGTCGGCGGGGCGCTCGACGATCTCGCCCAGGGCGAGCATGTCGGCGGTGGACTCGGTCATGGAGACGACCATCACCACGCACAGCGAGACGATCGCGGCGAGCTGGAACTGCGGGGCGCCGAAGTGGAACGGGGTGGGGAAGCCGACGACGGCCGACTCGGCGACCGGGGAGAAGTCGGTGACGCCGAACGGGATGGCGACGAGGGTGCCGGCCACCAGGCCGAGCAGTACGGCGATCTGCTTGACGAAGCCCCGGGTGAAGCGGCGCAGCACCAGCACGATGACGAGGGTGACGGCGGCCAGGGTGAGGTTGGTGGCGGAGCCGAAGTCGTCGGCGGAGGGGTCGGGTCCCTGCGCCCAGCCGAAGGCGACGGGCAGCAGGGATATGCCGATCAGGGTGATGACGGTGCCGGTGACGACCGGCGGGAAGAAGCGGACCGCCTTGCTGAAGAAGGGCGCCGCGAGGAAGCCGAGGAGTCCGGCGACGATGACCGCGCCGAAGATGATCGGCAGGGCGTCGTCCTTGTCGGGGGTGGCGGCGACGACGGCGGTCATGGGGGCGACACCGGCGAAGGTGACGCCGTTGACGAAGGGCAGCCGGGCACCGATCTTCCAGATGCCGATGGTCTGCAGCAGGGTGGCGAGGCCCGCGGTGAACAGGCAGGCGCCGGTGAGAAAGGTCAGGTCGGTGGCGGACAGGCCTATGGCCGCGCCGACGATCAGGGGCGGGGCGACGACTCCCGCGTACATGGCGGCCACATGCTGCAGGCCGGTGGTCGCCATCTTGAGTGGTGGAAGCGTTTCGTCTACGGGGTGGTCGGCCACTGCGGCTCTCCTCCGGTCGGGTGCGCGTCGGCTCTGACGCGGGTTTCAGGGAGGTGGTGCGGGGCTTGCGTGGGGTGCCTCCCGCTCGGGCGGGGCCGAGCGTCGGGGAGGGACCAGGAGGACGGAGTGGGCCGCATCCGGTTCCCGTATGGGTTGCATCTGGGTGCCCCGGGTGCGGGGTGACCGTTCCGGGACGCGCGCGCTCGATCACACGCGCGTCCCGGAGACGGCCGGCGC
>NZ_BAAAIZ010000030.1:48722-56878 GCF_039526425.1 Streptomyces thermospinosisporus | reverse complement strand
CGGGCCCCGCTCGGGTCCGCGGTACCGGCCGGGAGCCGTCCCTCCCGGCCGGAGTCTTCGGTGTTCAGTTCTGCGCGGCGATCCGTGCCAGTCGCTGCGCTTCCGTACGCGTGGTACGGGCGATCGTGTCCTCGTCGGCGGTGAGCAGCCGGCCGTTCTCGACGATCTGCCGGCCGCCGACGAAGGAGGCGGTGACCGGGGCGGGTGCGCCGAGCACCAGCGCGGTCACCGGGTCGGCGATGGAGGAGTGGGCGAGGGTGTCCATCCGCCACAGCACCAGGTCGGCGAGCTTGCCGGGTTCCAGGGAGCCGATCTCGCCTGCGCGGCCGAGCACTTGGGCGCCGCCGTGGGTGCCGAGCCTGAGCGCCTGCCGGGCGGTGAGCGCGGCCTCGCGGTGCGGGCCGAGGCGGTTGATCAGCAGGGCGTTGCGCAGTTCGGTGTGGAGTTCGCCGGACTCGTTGGAGGCGGTGCCGTCCACGCCGAGGCCGACGGGGACGCCGGCGGCGAGCAGATCGGGGACGCGGGCGATTCCGGCCGCCAGCCGCGCATTCGAGGAGGGGCAGTGGGCGACGCCCGTCCTGGTGCGGGCGAAGGCGGCGATGTCGGAGTCGTCCATGTGGACGCAGTGCGCCATCCACACGTCCTCGCCGAGCCAGCCGGTGGACTCGAAGTAGTCGGTGGGGCCCCTGCCGAACAGCTCGTGGCAGTACTTCTCCTCCTCCACGGTCTCCGAGCCGTGGGTGTGCAGGCGCACCCCGAGCCGGCGGGCCAGTTCGGCGGACCGGCGCAGCAGTTCGGTGGAGACGGAGAAGGGCGAGCAGGGGGCGACGGCGACCTGGGTCATCGCGTCGGAGGAGGGGTCGTGGTGCCGGTGGACGGTCTCCTCGGTGGCGGTGAGGGCCTCGTCGAGCGTCTCGACGGCGAAGTCCGGGGGCAGCCCGCCGTCCTTCTCGCCGCGGTCCATGGAGCCGCGGGCGAGGGTGAGGCGCACGCCCATGTCGCGGGCGGCGCGGACGACGGCGCCGGACAGGTCGCCGGAGCCGCGCGGGTGGACGTAGTGGTGGTCCATGGCGGTGGTGACACCGCCGCGGGCCATCATGGCGAGCGAGCCCTGGGCGGCCGCGTACACCATCGGTTCGTCGATGCGTGCCCAGACCGGGTAGAGGGCGACGAGCCAGTCGAACAGGTTGTGGTCGGTGGCCAGGCCCCGGGTGAGCCACTGGTAGAAGTGGTGGTGGGTGTTGACCAGGCCGGGGGTGGCCAGGTGCCCGGAGGCGTCGATGCGGCGGACGACGTTCTGGACGTCCTCGGGGGCCGGGCCCGCGCCGAGGGACTCGATGCGGTTGCCGGCGAGGACCAGATGGCCGGACGCGTACTCGGTGTCCTCGGCGTCGACGGTCGCGATCGCGCAGTTCTCGATGACGATGCGCGGGGCTGCTGCCATGGTGCGTCCCTTGCTGTCTTGTCCTGTTCACGGGCGGGGCACGGCAGGACCCTGGGAGCCTCGAGTGCCGGGGCCGGGGAGATGCGCCGTGTCTCCCCGGCCGCGGTGCCGAGAGGGTGAGGCGTCAGAGGTTGGTGAGGTCCACCGGGATCCGCGCCTCGCAGCCGTCCCGCAGGATGGTGGCCTCGATCAGGCCGTAGGGGCGGTCGGAGGCGTAGTACACCTCGTTGTCGTTCTTCAGCCCGAACGGCTCCAGGTCCACCAGGAAGTTGTGCTTGTTCGGGAGGGAGAAGCGCACCTCGTCGATCTCACTGCGGTTGTCGATGACGCGCGCGCCCATCTGGTACAGCGTCTGCTGCAGCGACAGCGAGTACGTCTCGGCGAAGGCCTGCAGCAGGTGCTTCCTGACCTGCTCGTAGGACTCCTCCCAGTCGGGCATCGTCTGCTCGTCGTCGGTCCAGTTGAACCGCCACTTGCCGGAGACGTCGGTGGCCAGGATGCGGTCGTAGGTCTCCTTGAGGGTGGTGTACTTGTCCTTGATGTAGCCCCAGAACTCGGAGTTGGTGGAGTTCAGCACCGTGAGGTCCTTCACACCGGAGATGACCTCCCACTTCTCACCGTCGAAGGTGACCTGGGCGGTACGTATCTCCTGGCCCTTGCGGACGAAGGAGTGCTTGGCCTCGCCGGCGTCGGAGGTCTCGATCCGCTCCCAGGCGTACTCCTCGATGCGGATGCGGGCCCGGTGCACCGGCTCCTGGCTGGTGACGAAGTGACGGGCGAGGTGGATGCCGAACTGCTCGGCGGACTCGATGCCGTACTCCTTGGCGAACGCGAACACCGTGTTCTTGGTGGTGTCGGTCGGCAGGACGTTGGCGTTGGAGCCGGAGTAGTGGACCTCATCCATGTCGCCGGACAGGGCGACGGAGACGTTGAGGTCCTTGATGTGGTGGGTGGCGCCGTCCCGCGTGATCTTGACGACTCGGTTCTCGGCCTTGCCGTATTGGTTCTGTCCCAGGATGGTCGGCATAGCTAGCTCCCTCGGTAAACGGAGTAGCCGAACGGGTTGAGCAGCAGCGGTACGTGGTAGTGCTCGCCGGGCGTGACCGCGAAGGTGATCACGACCTCGGGGAAGAACGCACCGCTGTCCCGATTCGCGGGGGCGTCCTGCTGCGCCTCGGCTTTCTTCTTCTCGAAGTACGGCTCGACGGCGAAGTCGAGCCGGACATGGGTGGTGCCCTCCGGCAGTGCCGGGAGGTCCTTGCACCGCCCGTCCGCGTCGGTCACGGAACCGCCGAGCGCCTGCCATTCCCCTCCCTGCCCGTAGCGGGCGGCGCCGCGCAGCGCGGAGAGGCGGACGGCGACGCCCTCGGCGGGGCGGCCGGCGCTGGTGTCCAGGATGTGCGTGGACACGGAAGCGGTGGTCTCGGTGCTCATGCGTGCGTCAGTCCTGTTCGACGAGTCGGGCGAGACGGATGCGGTTGATCTTCCCCAGTTCGGTGCGGACGATCTCGCGCTCCTGCTCCGGCGCGTTGCCGATGCGTTCCTTCAGGGCGTCCCGCATCTGCTCGCCGGTCCGGCCGGTGGCGCAGATGAGGAACACATGGCCGAACTTCTCCTGGTAGGCCAGGTTGAGTTCGAGCATCTCCGCCTTGAGCTCCTCCGGGGCGCCGGCCATGCCGGCCTGTTCCCGGGAGGAGGTGGGATCGCCGGGCCTGGGGCGGCCGATGGGCGGGTGACCGGCCATCGCCTCCTCGAGGTCCGCCGTGGTCAGCTCGGCCATCGCGGCGTCGCTGGCGGCGTACAGCTCCTCGGGGCCGGCGTAGGGGCGGTGGGCGAGCAGGCGCCGGACCCACGCCGTGGAGGCACACACCTCGTGGAGCGCGGCGTGGGCCGCGGACTCCTCGAGGGCGTTGAAGCGGGCCAGGCCCGGCGGCGTGGATGTGGACGTCACGGGAGCCTCCGTGGCCTTGTGCTGAACGGGCGTGCCGATAGTGAACGCCGCCGCGGGCAGCACGTCAACACTTTGTTGAAAATTCGGGGGAACACATATGAGGCCCACGCCGGCTGGTTCCAGGATGCGCCCGATGCCGTGCGGGCCGCGGCCCGCACAGGGGGGCGACGGCCCGCAGGGACACCGCGAAAGCGCTGGTCAGGAGCCCTTCTCGCGGTTGAGGTAGTTGTAGACGGTGAACCGGCTGACGCCTAGTGCGCTCGCCACGGTCTCCACTCCGTGGCGCACCGCGAAGGCGCCGCGCGCCTCCAGATTGCGTACGATCTCCTGCTTCGACCGGCGGTCCAGATCGGCGAGCGGCATGCCCTTGCGGCGCTCCAGCGCGGCGAGGATGTGGTCGAGCGAGTCCGCGAGCTGGGGCAGGCGCACCGCGACGACATCGCCGCCCTCCCACTGCAGGACCACGTCGTCGATGCCGGCCTCGTCGGGCGGGATCAGCTGCCCGCCGATGGCGTCGACCAGTGGCTTGACGGCCGCGATGAACGGCTCGTCGCCCGCACCGCTCATCCCTCGTCCTCCCCGATGACATTGACCTGGAGGGTGACCCGGGTCGCGCCCGCCGCGAGGGTGCGGCGCAGCAGCGCGTCCACGGCACCGAGCACCGCGTCCGCGGATCCCTCGGCGGTGTTGCCGAACGGGCCGACGTCCACGGCGTCCAGGTCGGCCGCCTCGACCACCTCACGGGCCACCACCGCGTGCGCGGGGGGCTCGTCGAGGTCGAAGGGCTCGGTCGTGAACTCCACTCTCAATCGCACGCGCTCAACCTAACGCGCGGCGCGTCACCTCGCCGACCCCTCTTGACAAGGCGCGAACCCTCCATGCAGTCTTCCATTACGCAGAAATGAACTTCCGTAATACGGAAACAGCTCAACGGAAGGGAGCGCGGCGACCGATGGGATTCGCAGACCAGCGCTTCAACGTCAACCTGTCGATCCTCTTCACGGAACTCCCGCTCCTGGAGCGCCCCGCGGCCGCCGCCGCGGCCGGCTTCACCGCGGTCGAGCTGTGGTGGCCCTGGATCGACACGCCCACCCCCGAGCAGTCCGAACTGGACGCGCTGCGCAAGGCGATCGAGGACGCCGGCGTCCGGCTCACCGGGCTGAACTTCTACGCCGGCCGGCTGCCGGGCCCGGACCGGGGCGCCCTGTCGGTGCCGGGTGAGGAGTCGGAGCGGTTCCGCGCCAACATCGACGTGGCCGCGGACTTCGCGCAGTCGCTCGGCTGCACGGCGCTCAACGCGCTCTACGGCAACCGCGTCGAGGGCGTGGACCCGGCCGAGCAGGACGCGCTCGCCCTCGAGAACCTGGTCCTCGCCGCCCGGGCGGCCGACCGGATCGGCGCGATCCTGCTGATCGAGGCGCTGAACAAGCCCGAGTCCCCGCTGTATCCGCTGGTGTCGGCGGCCGCCGCCGTCGGCGTCGTGGACAAGGTGAACGCGGCGACCGGCCTGGACAACGCGCGCTTCCTGATGGACCTCTACCACCTGTCCATGAACGGCGAGGACCTGCCGTCGGTGATCGAGCAGTACGCGGCGAAGACCGGCCATGTGCAGATCGCCGACAACCCCGGCCGCGGTGCCCCGGGCACGGGTTCGCTGCCGCTCGAGGACCTGCTGGAGCAGCTGCGGAAGGCGGGCTACGAGGGCTACGTCGGCCTGGAGTACAAGCCCGGCGACCGCGGCAGCGCCGAGTCCTTCGACTGGCTGCCGGCCGAGCAGCGCGCCGCCCGCTGAGGGCACTTCCGAAAGGCCGGTCGCTCACCGGCCCGTACCGACACGCAGACCCAGCAGCCCCAGAGAGGCACCCCCATGAGCACACTTCCGAAGATCGCCTGGATCGGCCTCGGCATCATGGGCTCCCCCATGTCCGAGAACCTGATCAAGGCCGGCTACCAGGTCACCGGCTACACCCTGGAGCAGGAGAAGCTGGACCGGCTGGCCGCCGCGGGCGGCACCCCCGCCTCCTCGGTGGCCGAGGCCGTCAAGGACGCCGATGTCGTCATCACGATGGTTCCGGCCTCCCCGCAGGTCGAGGCCGTCGCCTACGGCCCGGACGGCATTCTGGAGAACGCCCGGCCCGGCACCCTGCTGATCGACATGTCCTCGATCACCCCGCAGACCTCGATCGACCTGGCCGCTGCGGCCAAGGAGAAGGGCATCCGGGTCCTGGACGCGCCCGTGTCCGGCGGTGAGGCAGGCGCCATCGAGGCCGTGCTGTCCATCATGGTCGGCGGCGAGCAGGCCGACTTCGACGAGGCGAAGCCGATCTTCGAGGCGCTCGGCAAGACCATCGTGCTGTGCGGCCCGCACGGCTCCGGCCAGACCGTGAAGGCCGCCAACCAGCTGATCGTCGCCGTCAACATCCAGGCCTGCGCCGAGGCCGTGGTCTTCCTGGAGAAGTCCGGCGTGGACCTCAAGGCCGCGCTGGACGTCCTCAACGGCGGCCTGGCCGGCTCGACCGTGCTGACGCGGAAGAAGGACAACTTCCTCAACCGCGACTTCAAGCCCGGCTTCCGCATCGACCTGCACCACAAGGACATGGGCATCGTCACGGACGCCGCCCGCAACGTCGGCGCGGTCCTGCCCGTCGGCTCGGTGGTGGCCCAGCTGGTCGCCAGCCTGCGCGCGCAGGGCGACGGCGGCCTGGACCACTCCGCGCTGCTGCGCTCGGTCGAGCGCCTCTCCGGCGCCCAGGTCTGACCGACGAGAGCCCCAGCCGGCCCACCCCCTGAGCTCCGGACGGCGCCGGCGCCGACACCTGTCCCTGTCGCGCCCAAGGCGCCGGCGCCGTCCGGGAACCACGCCTGCCCACCACTTCAACAATCTGTTGACGCCTCGATCGTCACGAACCTAGGCTCCACAAAGCGGAAACAGTTTTCCGCTACCCCCCCCGCATGGAAGGTCCACGATGTCGAAGCGCGTGCTCACCACCGAGTCCGGCGCCCCGGTCGCCGACAACCAGAATTCCGCTTCCGCCGGCATCGGCGGCCCGCTGCTGATCCAGGACCAGCACCTGCTGGAGAAGCTCGCGCGCTTCAACCGCGAGCGCATCCCGGAGCGTGTGGTGCACGCCCGCGGGTCCGGCGCCCACGGCCACTTCGAGGTGACCGACGACGTCACCGACTACACCTGCGCCGAGTTCCTGGACACCGTCGGCAAGCGCACCGAGGTGTTCGTGCGCTTCTCCACCGTGGCCGACTCGCTCGGCGGCGCCGACGCGGTGCGCGACCCGCGCGGATTCGCCGTCAAGTTCTACACCCGCGAGGGCAATTACGACCTCGTCGGGAACAACACCCCGGTGTTCTTCATCAAGGACCCGATCAAGTTCCCCGACTTCATCCACTCGCAGAAGCGCGACCCCTTCACGGGCCGTCAGGAGCCGGACAACGTCTGGGACTTCTGGGCCCACTCCCCCGAGGCCACGCACCAGGTGACCTGGCTCTTCGGCGACCGCGGCATCCCGGCGTCGTACCGCCACATGAACGGCTACGGCTCGCACACCTTCCAGTGGACCAACAGCAAGGGCGATGCCTTCTTCGTCAAGTACCACTTCAAGACCGACCAGGGCATCCGCTGCCTGAGCAGCGAGCAGGCCGCGGAGATCGCCGGCCAGGACCCCACCTCGCACCAGACGGACCTGCTCCAGGCCATCGAGCGCGGAGAGCACCCGTCCTGGACGCTGTACGTCCAGCTGATGCCGGCCGAGGAGGCCGCGGACTACCGCTTCAACCCGTTCGACGTGACCAAGGTGTGGCCGCACAAGGACTACCCGCTGCACCGGGTGGGCCGCCTGGTGCTCGACCGCAACCCGGACAACATCTTCGCCGAGGTCGAGCAGGCCGCGTTCTCCCCGAACAACTTCGTGCCGGGCATCGGCCCCTCGCCCGACAAGATGCTCCAGGGCCGCCTGTTCGCCTACGCCGACGCGCACCGCTACCGCCTCGGCGTCAACCACACCCAGCTCGCCATCAACGCCCCGAAGAACGTGCCCGGCGGCGCGAACAACTACGGGCGGGACGGCTTCATGGCGTCCAACTCCCACGGCCGGTACGCCAAGAACTACGAGCCCAACTCCTATGACGGCCCGGTCGAGACCGGCCGCCCGCTGTCGGCGCCGCTCGCCGTGTCCGGCCACACCGGCACCCACGCCGCCCCGCAGCACACCAAGGACGACGACTTCTTCCAGGCCGGTGAGCTCTACCGGCTGATGTCCGCCGAGGAGAAGTCCCGCCTGGTGGCCAACATCGCCGGCAGCCTCTCCCAGGTCAGCCGCGACGACGTGATCGAGAAGAACCTGGCCCACTTCCACGCCGCCGACCCCGAGTACGGCCGGCGCGTGGAGGAGGCGGTCCGCGCCCTGCGCGAGGACTGACCCCATGAGCTGCGTCCGGGGCCCGGCGGGGAGGCCCGGCACCGGACGCATGGACCCGCCGTGCCGGCGACCCGGATGAGGGGTGGTCGACCGGTACGGCGGGCAGGGCGAGGACCGCGGCGGCATGCGAGCCAGTGCGGTGGTTTAGGCCCGGATCTCCTCCTTCGACGTGAGGGGAGGGACTCCCGGTGCCGTCGCATCCGCCGCGGTCCCGATCCCCCACCCGCCCCGTCCGGCGGCGCGAACGTACCGTCGCGCCGGCCTCGCCCCGCCGGACGGCACCAGAGCCCGAGGGCGGCCGTACGACGACCCTCACGGCCTTGTCGGGCAA